>CAZZUU010000052.1:0-5783 GCA_964657275.1 uncultured Mucilaginibacter sp.
ACCGGGTTATCCAATACGTGTTCCATAATGGCAAACCTATAAAAAACACGTTGATTTTAGTGGTTCGGCAAGCAATTAATAAATTGGTTCATAGATTTATAAAAAGGACTTAAAAAGGAAAAAGGAGCATCACCGACGCTCCTTTTTCCTTTTTGCATAATAATCGTTTTTATTTTCAGGGTTTGTAACCGTCTGTTAACGTCTTTAAAAAAGCTACGATAGCTGCTTCTTCTGCAAGTGTCAAATGCTGGTTACCGGTTTCCTCGGTGTCAATATTGTCGGCGACTTCGGGGGGCGCAATGCCTGATCCGGGAACATCACGAACATTGTAGAAGTGTACCACTTCCTCAAGCGTGCCGAACACGCCGTTATGAAAATAAGGTGCAGTTACCGCAATATTTCTGAGTGATGATACCCTAAAGTTACCGGTAAGGGTTGGATCATTCAAGATACCTCCTAAACCAAGATCAACGTAATTAAGTCCGGCGGGATTGTTTGCGGGCGGTAACGCATAAAATGGGTTAAATGGATTTGCCGGTACACCATCGCTGTTGTAAGTAAAATCGGTAAATAGTATTTTTCCGCTGGCAGGGTCGGGGGTGGTTAAGTGACAATTGCCGCATTTTGCTTTTAATGTATCGTTGAAGAGATTCAGCCCTAGCAGTTCTTGTGAAGTTAGCATTGCTTTCCCCTGTAGGTAATAATCGTATTTCGAAGTAAAAGGGTTTAATTCAGGCGAACGCTCAAAAGTTGCAATAGCATCCACAATATTAGCAATTGCTTTAGTTGAGTCGGTGATGTCACCGTATAACTTCTTGTACAACGGGTAATATACAGCGGCTTTAACTTTAGCCACCACGGTATTTAAAGTGGGGTTATTCATTTCAAGCGGATTGACAAACGGCTTCATTGCCTGTTCTTCAAGCGTATTAGCCCGTCCGTCCCAAAATAAACCACCTTCGTAAGTTGTATCCTCTACACTATAATGGAAAGGTGGGAAAAACATGGTATATGACGCCATTGGTGCATTTCTGTTACCTGCAAGGCCTGGTGCTGCGCCCGGCGAAACCATATTGTGAGATGGGTCGCTGAAACTTACCGAAGAGGCATGACAACTGCCACATGACTGACCGATAGGCGTTGATAAATTAACATCCGAAAATATGAGTTCCCCCAACGAAACTTTTGTGCCTGGCACAACGGGTTGTACAAACGTAGGGGCCTCTTCTTTTTTACAGGCGTTTAATAACAAAATACTGCCGGCTATTATAATTGTTGCAAAGGTGTAGAGTTTCTTCATAGTTATGGATGTAATTAATGACGATATTATTTTTATTGTTAATTAATATTCTTTTAGAGAAATAATTCTGTTTTAATTCTGTACAAAATAGAAAAATAAATGCATACTTATACTCCTTTTTGTTAAAAAAAGTTGCGATCGATTGACTATATCTATAAATATGATATCCTCCTTATCATTAAACAATTGATATTAAATATGCCGTGAAGTTGTCCACAGGGTAATTTCAGGAACTAATTTCCATTGCGTACCTTGCATGCCTGACAGACTTCTAATTTTAACATGCACAGGGTAAAAACATTGAAAGTTTCTCTCCGAAAGGAATTCAGAAAGCCGGGTTATAAAAAGAAGGTTCTTTATGTTTTTCTGCACGCATTTTTTTTACTGATACTAACCGTTGCCCTGCAATATGTATCTTATATCAGGCTGGATGAAGTTGATTTTTTAAAATCTGCTGCGATAATTAAGCATGATATTTTTCATGTTGATCAAAAGCCCTGGGCAAAGAATATCGTTTTTATAGACGTATCAAAAGATCCGGCGATTGCCGATGACGATGAATACGGCGCACCTGATTCAACAATGAAAGGGGCACAGCGAATAATTACAGACAGGGTTAAGCTGGCTAAGTTATTCTCGATATTAAACGCGCATACAAATGATTATAAATATGTTATCTGCGATGTATTGTTTGATAAACCCGGTCCGGGCGACAGCCTTCTAAAGCCACAAATTGAAAAGATGAAGCACATTATCGTTTCATCCGTGTGGGAAAACAACAGATACATCAAACCTATATATAAAGTTGCAGCGGGAGAGGTGAATTACACCGCGATTAATAAAACGGTATTTACAAAAATGCCCATTTATTATAATGACACTTTAAAAAGCCTGCCTGTTTGCCTGTTTGAAGCAACCACCAGGCACCGCTACACTAAAAAATATCATTTAGATTTTTTAGATGGTAAACTTACCTTTAATACCATCATTCCCGAATTTTACTACCGACCGTTGAATATGGTAACCGCGTTCGCCGGAAAAAACATCAATACTTATTACCTCGGCGAATTGCTGGCCGATCCAGATTGTTTTAATGTGTTAAAGAATAAGTTTATTGTAATAGGCGATTTTACGAACGATATCCATATTACCTACCTGGGGAAAATACCCGGCTCATTAATATTGTGGAATGTTTTTTTGACATTGTACAACCACAACGTAACTATATCATTCAAATGGCTGCTGATGCTTTTTGTTTTTTACCTGGCTATCAGCTACTGGATTTTTATTCATCCTGAAAAGAAATTACAGGAACTGCATAAAAAAATAAGAGTACCGTTTTTAACCTCATTCCTCATCAGCTACGTTTCTTTTATCGGGATATTGGTTTTGATCAATCTTTTTTCGTATTTTTATTTTGGCACTTTTGTGAGTTTGTTTTATATATCAACATATTTAACTTTCGTACAGGTAGTTATAGAAAAACTACCCCAGTGGAGAAAAAGTTTATATGAATATATAATAAATTTCTAAATGCGACGTATTTGACGTAATGAAAAGAGCAATCGTTTTAATAGGCATATTGTTTTTTGCAAAATCCTTGTTCGGGCAGGCGTATATCATCACTTATATAAAAGGAAAAGTTTACCACGAGAATAAGCAGTTAAAGCTGCATGATAAGCTAGATGGTGTAACGCAAATAACCAGTAATGATAAAACGGCCGAATTAGCGCTGTTCAGTGCCGAGAAAGGTAAATTCAGGTTAAGTTTTGCAAATAGTAAACCTGTTGCGGCAGCACAGGCAACAAAAAATTCGGAATTATACCAGTTGGTGATAGGCAATTACCTGTTAGCCTATACCACCGAAAAAGCACTTACTACCCGCGGGGACTTTGATCTTAAAACATTTTTTAATGATGGCGATAACAGCACGGGTAACACGAAAGTATTTTTGGCTGTAGGCGAGTTGTTGCCTATCAAGTCGCAATCGCTTACGTTTGGCGCGGAGGATAAATTTTTTCTTTGTACCGTAAAAGGTAAAGACACGGTTTGCAACCCCATTCAACGCAATAAAAGCTTTTTGATATTTGACAGCCAAACCATAAAAGGAATAGCTATCGCTGAGGGGCAAGACCCGGAAACTGTAACCTGTTTTATTAAACACAGTTATGATTTTAATAGCCGGACCGTTGAAGAACGCTTTTCTGGCCCCGTAACCATAACCTTTTTGCCAAGAGAATACCTGCTGAGCGTGGCAAGTTCTTTCCAGGAGGGTATTGCAAGCTATTATGGCGACGACAAGGGTAAAATGATAGCCGATATTGAAGACCAGTTGACTTATTACTACGGCAAAAGCTTTGAACCCGCTGTTCGCCAGGTGCTGCGGAATGATTTGCAATAATGTAACTTATCCGTTTTTATCTTTACCAGCTATTGATTAAACCTATCTTTCGCTTCCCCAGATAACCCATGAAGATTAAACTGCTGATACTTTGCGCCCTTGCCTTTAGCACGTTATGTTACGGGCAAACCAAACGGGCACTGATATTTGCAATCGGAGATTATCCTGAAGAAAGCGGCTGGCCCCAAATAGCAAGCTCAAGGGACGATTCCCTGATCAGGAAAGCGCTTCAAAATCAAAAGTTTCAGGATGTTGTGGTAGTGCGTGATAAAGCAGCTACGGTTAATGGTATAAAAAATTCATTAAACGATTTAATCACACGTTCGAAACCCGGTGATATTGTTGTTATACATTTTTCATCACACGGCGAGAAGGTGGAAGATTTAACCGGTAACAAACCTGATGGTCTTGAAGCAAGTATTGTAGGCTTTGATGCCAGGCAACCCCCTTACGGAACTGAACCAACCAAAGAAGAAATGCTGAAACTACGGAAAGGGTACTTTCTGGATAATGCTTTCGGCGCTTATGTTGACAGGCTTCGCGAAAAGCTGGGCAAGAATGGCGACGTGGTGGTTTTTATGGACCTGTGTTACGCCGGTACCGGTACGCGCGGTGTAGCTAAAACAAGGGGAGGGCGGCCGCCATTGGTGTCGCAGGGTTTCTATACGCGAAAGCGTGCAATGGCCGATGATAACCAACCGGTTTTACAATTAGGTGTTGAAAGCAATATGGCTTCCTATGTAGTTATCGGCGCCGCACGTTCAAATGAATCGGATAACGAAACTACTGATGATAATCAGCATAATGTTGGCCCTTTAAGTTATGCCGTAAGCAAAGTGTTTTGCAGTTTGGATTCGGGCATGACCTATCTTTCGCTTTTTGCGAGGATACAATCGGTTATGAACGACAAGTTGCCGCAACAGCACCCCGTAATATCGGGAAACGGGCAGGACCGGAAATTATTTGGTGGCAGCTTTGTTACCCAGAAGCCGTACGTGATGATCGATAAGATTAACGGGAATGAGATTACCTTGAAAGGAGGGAAGTTTGCCGGACTTGATGTGGGGGCGAAGGTAGCCGTTTATCCTTCCGGAACGAATAATCCCAGGGACGTCAAAAGCCTGGGTACAGGCACCGTAACTAAAGCGGGCTTATATAATGCCGTGGTGCATTTAGATAGCCGCATTGGCCTTAAACAAGCTGCGCTGGGCTGGGTATTTGTAACAGAACAGGTGTTTAAAACAACGCCGCTTAATGTGGCTATTGCCAATAACGTAGGAACATCGGTAAGCAGGGGGAAACTTTCGAGTTCATTTTCACCAAATGAAATCATTAGGATACAAAAAGCACTCAAAAACCTGCCCGATGTTAAACTAAGTTTGCGGCCGGATGTAAATATTGCCCGGGGCAAAGACAGTGGTGTTGATTCAATTATTATAAGCTCAACGGGGATGATGTTTGATACCCTTGTAAACGCTTCAAAGGACACCACACGTTTAAAGAAAAAGATAAAGGCCTATAACCAGTATTGCTTCCTTAAAAACATAAACGTATTTGACCCGGAAGCTAACCTGGAAGTAAAACTGGTGCCCGTTATAAACGGCGAGCCTGATACTTTACACGCCAGTTCACATGACACCAGCTTCACCGCCGGCGATAAGTTTATGATATGGGTAAGTAACAAGGGCCGCAGAAACCTGTATATTAATATATTGGACATTCAGCCAAACGGCGTCATAAATGCGATTTTACCCAACAATGGCCAGGGTATTTTTGCCGATGACCTGATGATACCTGCGGGCACAAATTTTTTATTCAAAAATTATATCATCACGCTTTATCCCCCTTACGGAAAGGAAATCTTTAAAGTCTTTGCGTCGGTTGATAAGATAGACCTCGAAAATATTGCCACCACCCATGGGGAAGGCAAACGAGGGAGTTTACGTCCGTTTGAAATGCTGGTGCAAAAATCATATCACTTACGCAGTGCGGAGGGTCAATACATCGGCAATAACAATGGCTCCAGCTATAATTTGTATTTTGAAATAAAGCCGCCGAAATAATTTGGCATAAATATATAAG
>CAZZUU010000052.1:5793-14930 GCA_964657275.1 uncultured Mucilaginibacter sp.
CTCTAACGGTCACGGACGCCGTAACACATTTCACTTGCGCCGTATGTGCAAAATACCGGTAGAAAAATAGAAATAGGATCTATGGCGTGCCGTTAGGTACGCAACGCCGTTATGTTCCGTACCTGACGGCACTGCATTTATAGATATTCTTATATTCTACCAAGATTTGACCCTTACCGGGTCAGTCGATCGGGTGTGGGTATCCTGTGAAGTGCCGATCATGCATCGGCATTACTTGGTTTTAGCGAACAACTTATTATTTCGCCTTATCAGGAAAATATTGTTTCATCAACGTGGCAAACTCCGGCTGCTTTCTCAGGTTTCCTATATCCTCGTCCTGGTTTAGCCATGCATAATCTTTAAACCCCTTGTCCAAAGCCTCCTTCAGGTATTTCATCCCGGTTTCTGTATCATTCGAAAGCGAAAAACCACAAGCCAGGTTATAATATGACGATGCATCGTTAGGGTTTAACTCCATTACTTTTTTCAAAAGGGGTAAACCATTTGCATATTGCTTTGAATAGATATAGGCAAATCCCAAATCCTGCCAGTGATAGCTTTGTGTGCTATCGGCATCCAGCGCTTTTTTGTAGTAGTAAATTTGATTTTTATAATCTTTGGTGTCTTTATATACGTTCCCGATAGCATTGTATATAAAAGCATTCCCAGGCCGTTGCCTTAAGGCCATTTTATAGTAAACAACTGCATTGTCATAATCTTTAATCTTTTTGTAAACATAGGCCAGGTTTGCGCAAGCCAAAGCATTGGTTGTATCAAGTTCAATGGCCTTTTTATAATCGGCTATCGCCTCATCGTTTTTATTTAGTTCATCATACGAGGCGCCGAGATCGTTATAGTTATAAGAGTTCATCGGTGATAGCGCAACTGCTTTTTTATGATAAACAATCGAAGTGTCATACGACTTGAGGTTATAATAAACATTGCCGAGCCCGTTATAAATGACAGGGCTTTCAGGAGACAGTTTCAGGGCTTTTTGGTAGCTGACAATTGCTTTTCGATAGGCGCCCAACTTACTTAAAGTATTCCCAAGTCGCTGATATGCGTTTACGTAAGTTGAATCGAGTTCAACGGCTTTCTGATAATTTACCAAAGCGTGGTTATAATCACGCTGTATAAAGTAAACATTAGCCAGATTAAAATACCCAAATGCGAATTTTGGATTTAAACGAATGGCCTTGTTATATACGGGAATAGCTTTATCATAATCCCTCTGGTAATAATAAGCGTTAGCCAGGCCATTCAGCGGATCTATGTAAGTTGAGTCAATTTTTATGGCCTGCAGGTAATTGGGAATTGCTTTATCATATAAATCCTGGTAAAGGTAAGCATCGCCGAGTGAGTTGTAAGCATAAGCAGATGATGGGTCTACTTTAAGGGCTTTTTCGCTGATCTGTATATCTTTCCTAAAATCATTCTTTTTAACTTTCAACACCTGGCTGCCGCTTATACCAGCATTTTCATAAAGCCATATCAACGTGTTATAATTACTGATGTCGAGACTGTCTATTTGCAAAGCTTTTACATAAGCGGTTTCAGATTTAATGGTGTCTTTCTGGTCGAAATACTCATCACCAAGTGTCCGGTACAGCGAACCGTCATTAGGGTTAGCCACAATGCCCTTCTTAATATAGTACATACTGCTATCGGGCAAATTTACCCGGCTAAACAATCCTGCCAGCACCAGGTATGCCCGCGTAAAGTTCGAATCGCACTCCATCGATTTCTTCATGTATTTTTCCGCGATCTTAAAGTTTGGATCTGTTACCGAATTATGGGTTATGTTACGGGCAGTCAGCGTACCCATGTTGCTGTTGGCATAGCGGTCGCAGGGGTTTATCGCCAATCCCTTTAAGAAATACTTACGGGCAGAATCCAACTTATCTTCATTTGAATAAAGTACGCCGATATTCTGATAGGCCAACGCGTCGAGACTATCAAGCTTCACCGCAGCGTAGTAATGCGTAATGGCCAGTTTGCTGTTCTTCTTTTCGCTATAATAATTGGCGATATCGTTTTCCGGGTCAGCCCATTTTGGCGCAAGGTGGATGGCCTTTTTAAAATATAATTCGCACGAATCGTTTTTCAGATCATAAAGTAAATGGCCAAGCATCAAGTAATTATAAGCTGCTGTACTGTCTTTACTAATTGCCTTTTTCAGCAAAACAATTGCCTGCTTTTTACCGGAGACGTTGTTAACCTTGTCGTAAGAGGCTGCTCTTAAGAAATACAGTTTTGGATATATAGCGTCCAATAATTCCGGGTCGTTTTTAAGTAATTTGATCGCTTTTTCCATCATATCGGCTGCCTTATCAAATCCTGTTACCGTGAGCGTTTTCATCCGGTCGATCTGCTCAGCAATGCCAACGGGTATTTTTTTATTCGCGGCACCTTTACCGCCCGAATTAAATTCGTTCTCCATGTGCTGAATATGCACTATCCCTTTCCCGCTCAGGAAAAGATTGATCTTATCCTGCCCGAAATTAATAAACTCGGTAGCCAAAGTATATTTGGCGTCCTCTGTAAGGGATTGGCCGGGCCATTTTTCATCCATTTGACCGTAGAACGCTTCTGCGGAATTTTCACCGGAAAGCTTTCCTGCTTTAATGGCCGCAATAAATTTATTATCGAGTTTTATCAGGGTTGTATCCGTCACCGTTCCTGCGATAACTCCTTTTTTTGCAGGATTTCTATTTACTACAGCAATGTCATTGGCACCATTTGTTTGCTGTCGTATATTTTCAGCAAGCTTCCAGTTAGCATACGTGCCACTATCAACAACCGAAATAGTCTCCAGATCTTTATCGGGCGATAAAAAAACCGGCACCTGGTCTGTACTGTACTCTGTTTTCGCCTCTTTACGTACCTTGTTTTTAACATAACTCGTTATCTCCGCAAGGGAAACTTTGCCATCATGATCGGCTGCATCGCCTACGTTGTCTGCGTCGCCGCTTAACCCAGCAACAAGATACCAGGTAAATAAACCATGCCCGTCTCCAATTTTCGGACTTTCGATTGCAGATTGCCCTGCTCCCGTAGAAAGCATAATGATCTCGCCCTCTTTCTGTTCGGCAATTGATTGCACATAGTTTACAAAGTTTTGCTGGCCCTGCTGTCCGCCCGGCAGGTCGTTAGTGCGGCATGCATCAACTATAAGTAACACTTCAACCTTTTTTTGAACAAGTGGTTTTATAAATAAGGTTTTAACGTGATACATCTCAATGCGCCCGGTTGCCAGGTAATTGTTGACATCGTTATTAGGGGTACAGTCATAAGGCAACAGGAAATAATTGTCCTCGTTCATGGCGTCGCCGTGGCCCGAAAAATAAATGTACAGTCGATCTCCTTCTTTTAATGCCTTTCTCTTCAGCCACGCATAGGCGTCCACATTAAAATCGGCCGCTTTGGCGTTCTCATTAGTCCGGTAAAAAATGTTTTCGGGTTTGGTATTACCGCCGGCCGGTGTTTCTAAAAAATCACGCAGTAATGATGCATCTTTATCTGCATACTTTAAAGGCGTAAGACCTGGATAATTTGACACGCCAAATATGATGGCATAAGAGTCGCCGGTGATCGGCTTTTGGACGGTAACATTTTTCACCTGTCCGCCTTTTAACTGCGCTTGTCCGTTTGCAGCAAGACTATAAATAATTGCAAATAGCAATAATAATTTCAAGGAAAGGAAATTTTTTAAACCAAAGATTTTACTTCGGAAACCTGTCAATTCACGATGCATAGCTGATCGAATCAATTTTATTCAATAGTAATAAAATAAATTTACGGATTGATTTTTTAAAGATAACCACTTGATTATGATTATTTGATGAAAAATTAGTTTTATTTATGATAGGGGCGGGTAAAAAATTTGTAGTTTGCGATGTAACATAAGGTGCTATATAATACTTTGCATATGTTTTCGTTTATCATTGGATTGAAAAATCGATAAAAGGTTTAACCGACTGATTTACAAAACAATAATTCTATCCATACAACGGTACACTAAACCGGCTTATATGAACAAAAGATATACCCTCATAATTTTACTGTTTTGCTCGTTTTTGCTATTTACCGGTTGTATCGGATCAAAACTCGGATCGGCCAGGAAAGGCGAACGTGTATTAATGAGTGCACCACCGAAGCGCAACGTTATCAATTATGCTTTGCTAAAAAAGCAGCAGGAAAATCCGCTCACATTTGCAAGCAGGGGGGAGATCACGTCCCGCGGGATTGAAACAGCTTTTGCAGGCAGCCTGGTTTCACTGGGGGTAACTGCCGTAAAACAGGTTATCAATAACGAAAGTAAAAAGTATGTGGCCGAATGGAAACAGGGATTGAGTGACCTTTATTTTTATGATCAGCCATCGGCGCAGGGGCCGCTTGATCCGGTGGGAATGCAGTTTAACGGTTTTAATATCACCCGCACCTTTCAATATCATAACCAAACGGAGACTGCCGTAAGCGCCGATTTTGAGGTTGAAAAAGATTCTGTCGCAAGTAACGAGATCATAAATGATGCCGTTTTTAGGTTAAAGCTGAAAGACGTTAAGGTTAATTTTGCAAAAGCGAAGGTGCCGGTTGACCGCGATACTTTAAATATGGATTTTGATATTGCCTTTGTTACATCTTATGTGTCAAAGGACGGAGAGATGCACAAAGATGTGGAGCTGGGGCGCTTTTTCTGTAGCTTACGAAAAGCTCCGCTCGATAGTACAAAAGCAGGTTACAAAGAATATTATGAAAGGCTGAAGAACAAAAAACTTGACGGTAAATCCTTTATCGTGCCGCGATCATACGGCTATTATAAAACTCAGGATAACTCCATCGTGCCGCTTTATAACCAGGGCGCATTTTCCATTGAAGTGAATGTTACCGAATGTTCACGTAACAGCTTTATCAATAAAATGCTTACCCGCGCAGCTAATGTTACTGTTGATTATGAACAAGGTGTCGTAATGAAGGCTATTCAGAATAAATTAGCAAGTCATTAGTTAAGTCAATAGCCTTAAGTCGGAAGTCCTAAGTCGTGTGGATAGGTATTTGATTAAGTCTTAAGATTACACAACCGTTGTTTCCTTTGCCTTTTTATGTTTATGAACAACTGCTTCAAACAAGTGAATAACGGTATCTACTACCTTTATACCCTTTGCAAGGCCCTTTTTTACATTATCAGGGTCATATCCTTTCACCAGCTTCATTCTCTCAATTACCGACGCGTCAATCACCTCGTTAAATCCGCTCTTTCGCCCTATAGTACGAATAATGATGGGGTTAAATTTGTGTATGAACGACATGGAGTTATGCGGTTGGGCAGTTGCATCGGGTGATAGGAATCTTGGGAAATCCTGGTTAACAACCGCCATTTCCATATCGATATTAAGGCCCGAACGTTTCGCATTATCTATCATCCACAGCAGCGGCAGGTCGCTCAGGTTTTCTTCATGGTAGCCACCGCCAACGTCTGAATGCACGCCGGGAAACCAGCGCTGTTCAACAAATTGCTCTACGTTTTCGTCCTGTGCGCGTTTGCTTTGTTTCCAGAGGTTTACATCAAACAGCCCGCGGCGTTCATCAATCGCCATTGCATGATAGGCGTATTTTATAGTGCTGCTTAAGGTAAGGTCGTGAAATTTAAATTTCTTTTTATTCCACATCCTGAAAGAAGTATGTGGTATTCCGAGCGCACCCACGGTATCCCAAACACCCAGAAATTTAATTTGAGGATTCGGGTAACTGTTTTCAGCAATAAATTTTTCTGACAATAATTCACCGGGGTGTTTGTCTGCAGACCGGTCGCGATAAAAGTCGTAGGTTTCTTTAATGAGGCAAAGATCATGCTTTCTCAATATGCCGCACCGGCGTATCATCCCCGCAAGGCTGCGCACGGTATAAGCACCGCGGCTAAAGCCGAAAAGATATATCTCATCACCGGGTTCGTAATTCCACACAATAAATTTGTAGGCATTGATGATATTGTCAGAAAGGCCAACCCCCAGCGCTCCATCCACAGCGCGTGTAATGGCCGTACCTATAACGCCCACACCGTTATCGTAATGTTTAATTTGAAGTATATCGCCATCGCGTTTGGCAATTACCTCGAATATTTTTTGCACGTTGGTACGTACCATGTGCCCATTCTCAATGTTTCCTGGCCTGTTCCAGGTGCCGTCACTGCAAATTATTATCCGCTTCATCGTTTATTATCGAAATTAAAAACAGGTGTTATTACACCTTAAATATAAAGATCACTAATTAAACCGCAAAAAGAAAAGACAATAATACAATAACCGGCAAAATCTGTAATAAAATGAGTGAGCTGTCGTTTTCTGATGTTTCTCTGAAAGAAAACTTTGCCATTGGTATATTTAATTCATTAAAATTAATTTCTTATTATTGATGAATAAAGGATCGATTTTTTAATACCGAAGTAGCCGGAAAATGATAGCCAGACTATTTGCCCTGATCTTAAACAGAACTTACTAACGATATAACTAACCGAAACTATGTCAAATATTGCGGGAAAAGCTTATGCGATGAACCTGATGACCCCCATCAAAAAACGTAACGTTTGGATAAACAAGCTTATTTTTTGGATAGGAGGGATTAAAATAATACAAAAGAACGCGTTCGCGGGGTTGCTCACCTTATCGCTTATCCACTATGCCCGCTGGGTGATAATAGGGAGCAAAGAATTACCCTGGCTGGGCGAAGATCAACCAAAGGAAAAGTTGAACTATGCTTATATGTTTTTCTTCAGCAATTTTAACGGTAGCTGGACTCAGTATGTAGACTCTTTTGCAATGGCGCTTCCCTTTAGATTAAATTTGCTTTGGTACAAAAATATTGGAAAACCAAGCTCATTACCTGAAACGCCATTTAACGAGTATGTGGTAAAAAACCAGATATGGACTGAACATTACTACAATTCGTACCCGATGGCTTCGTCTAACGACGTAAAGTCAGCCAAGCGTGTAAAAGACCAGCTTCTGATTTTAAGTGAGGGCATAGATAATATTACCGAAGAAGAGTTTATGAAGAAATATAACGCTACGCTGTTTGAGTTGCAGGGCGATTTGAGTCAGATGGAACCGAGCCCGGTGGTAAGTGTTGCAAATGAGGCAATTCAAAGACGAACCCGGCAGAACAATCATATTAATTAATATCAGGAATTATATGTTAAACGCTTAATAAAATGCCAAACACCTCCGGAAACTCATATGCGCTAACCACCTTTTGCCCAATAAAAAACGGGCACCATGGCGGGATACCTAACTACAGTTTGACCAGGAAAAAACTACAGGAATTGCCGGATAACGACGGAAGCCCCATGGCCCGTGTTGATAATACTTACCTGGCGCGATTTTATGTACTGGATGATGCGATCTTTAATTCGTACCCCAGCAACCTTGATAAGCTTCAGTCGAAATACCTGGTGTTCACTTCCAACTTTCATGGCGATCTTGACACTTATTTAACCGGGATGTGGAACAGTATCAGCGCGGATATTCAGCAGATATGGGCAGATTGCGTAGGTTTCGACAAGGTGAATAGCGCGCAGACTTTTGTGGATTATATCAAAAAATGCCAGTTATATACTACTTTTTTTTTCAACGGGTCTACAGATGAAACCTTACAGGAACAATTAAAATCGTTATTCTTAAAGCAGGAGTTTTCAAAGTTTGTGTTTGCACACCAGGGTGTACCCCCGAAGCAATTGTTGAGCGATTTTAAAGAGTTTATCGCCTGGTCGAAGCCAAAAATATTAGGCGCGCCTACTTGGAAAGCCGGTGCCTGTTCGCTTGACGGTATTTGTGAAAATTAATTAAGAAAAGATTTTTAAAGTATTTATAAATGGAAACAGTATTAGACCTCTACGACATTCAGGGTAATATCCTGAAAAACTATGCGGAAGCTGGATTTGTAAAGGGACGTTTTTTGTTTTTTAAAATAGGCAGCGGGAGCCAGGGCAGAGCCTTTTTAACTAATCTGATTCCCTTTATCACTTCATCCGCCCCCTGGACAGATGGTGGCGAAAATCAAGATGGAGTGCAATGGCCCGAAGCAACCACCAATATTAGTTTTACTTACCACGGCTTAAAAAATCTGGGTATTTCGGTCCAATCACTGCAAACCTTTCCGGATGAGTATATTATCGGGATGAGGGGCCGTCGGGCAATTTTGGGTGACGACGGACCGAGTGATCCGGCCAGATGGGATCCGATCTGGCACGAGGAGGTACACATATTTGTGGCAATTGATGGCCAAACAGATGCAGCAGTCGAAAAACGATACAGCCAAATAATGGACATCATCGCAACTCATGGCTTAGATAAAGTGGTGTTGTTAGACGGGCACCGGGCCAAACCGGGAGAAGGCACAAAAAAATACCAGGATGTTTCTGTCTTATATGAAGATGGAATACCCACCTCAAAAGAACATTTTGGCTATACCGACGGTATCAGTAATCCTTTTTTTAAAGGTATGACGCCTGATATGGGTGAACTGGCCGGCGGTGGGAAAAAGAATACGGAAGGAATGCTGGGTTATGGTGACCCCGAGTTGTTATCGACATGGCTGCCGTTGGAAACGGGAGAATTTATATTAGGGCATAAGGATGAAGCACTAGAATATCCACCTGCGCCAATGCCCCCGCTGCTGGCAAAAAACGGCTCATTCCTGGTATACCGTAAGCTCCATGAAAATGTGGGGAAATTCAACGCTTTTTTGGATGAAAAATCTAAAATGTTTCCCGGCGGCAAGGAGCGGTTTGCTGCAAAACTTACCGGCAGGTGGCGAAATGGTGTACCTATTACAACCTTCCCCGACGAAAATGCCGCAAATGAGTTGGCTTTGCGCAGGCAAAAAGCAATTCAATCTATAACACTTGCCAAAACTGCCACTGAAAAGATAGCTGCGCAAGCTGTATTTAAAGAAGTTAATAAGAAGTTCCATGCTTTTTACTATAATAACGACCTGAGCGGCGGTCGCTGCCCGGTTGGTGCTCATACCCGTAGGGCGAATCCACGGGGAGCACTTGAATTTGGCAACAAGAAGGCTTTTGCTTCGCCATCGGCTGTAGATAATCGCAGGAGGATAGTACGAAGAGGACTGCCCTATGGAGT
>CAZZUU010000053.1:0-14866 GCA_964657275.1 uncultured Mucilaginibacter sp.
TAAACGGTAACGGGGAGTTTTTCGTAGCGTGTTTCTTCTAATAAATTTAACCGGGTCATTTTTGGTGTATTAATACGGCAAAAAGATTTTGAGATTTTATTGCTTTGTACCTGATGTTTAAAACAAATATATTTAGATATGTTTGATAGTGAGTTATTAATTTGACTTTTGCGCATAAGCAACAAATACCTAAATTAACCACATGTTAGCTTTGAACAAAAATTTGCAAAAGCTTGTGGCAATAGCTCAGAAACCAGAAAAAATTGCCGTCGGTTTAATGTCGGGAACTTCACTGGATGGGCTCGACGTTGCTTTGTGCAGGTTTACAGGGAACGGCGTACAAACCCAATTTACCCTGCTCAAATTTATCACCATTCCATATGATGATTATTTTAAAAAGGAGATACAGCAGGTATTTGCCCGGCGGGATGCCGACCTTGAAAAAGTATGCCTGCTAAATGCCTATATCGGTAATTTTCATGGCGAACTGGTTTTACAGGCCCTTAAGGGATGGAATATGGAGCCACAAGAAGTTGATTTTATCGCCAGTCATGGCCAAACCATTTATCATGCGCCTAAAAGATTACATAAGCAAGCCGCCTACCCAAATGCCACCTTACAGATCGGCGATGGCGACCATATTGCCGTAAAAACCGGGATATTGACTATCAGCGATTTCAGGCAAAAGCACATAGCCGCCGGCGGCGAAGGTGCTCCGCTGGCTTTATATGGCGATGTGCTGCTCGGCAGCAGGCCCGGCGAAAGCCGGTTATTGCTGAATATCGGCGGTATTGCCAATCTCACGTTTTTGCCTGCAGATGGTAATTATGCAAATGTTTTGTGTTCCGACGTTGGGCCGGGAAACACCCTTATAGATGCAGCCTGCAGGAAATATTTTGATAAACCTTTCGATGAAGATTCTGCTATCGCCTTTTCGGGAAAGGTAAATGACGACTTATTAAAAACTTTGCTCAATCATCCTTTTTTCGACCAAACGCTACCCAAAACTACCGGCCCGGAATTATTTAATATGGAATATGTTGAAGATGCACAGCGTCGGTCAAATTCTTCAGCAATAAGTAACGAAGATTTGGTGACAACATTAAGTGCTTTTACAGGAAAATCAATCGCCGATTTTATATCCGTCAATATTAAGGCTGATGATCTTAAAATATTTGTAAGCGGCGGAGGGGCAAAAAATGTGTATGTTGTTAATTATTTAAAACAGGCATTGCCCAAGGCTCTAATCGCAAATACCTCAGCGTTGGGTATTGATCCTGATGCAAAAGAGGCTATCCTTTTTGCTCTTTTGGGAAATGAGACCCTCTGCGGCGAACCGATAGCTATTGGCAATAACCCTGCGGTTTTAATGGGGAAGCTTAGTTTTGCGTGGTAAGTGAAAGTAATATTATCACAAGCTGACCAGATTGTTTTTTATGGCATACATGGCGAGGCCTACGCGGGTTTTTAAATTCAATTTTTCACAAAGCGTGTCGCGATATCCTTCTACCGTTCTCACGCTTACAAATAATTTCTCTGCAATTTCCTTGTAGGTAAGTTCTGTACATACATATTTCAGGAATTGAACCTCTCTTTCTGTTAGATTGGCAAATAACCCCAATTTATTTTTTTCGTCAGTTAGATGATTTATAGAATTTAATACTTTGTGTGTAATAAGTTCATTATAAAAATAACCACGACTCATTACCTCTTCAAAAGCAAGCTTTAGCTCAACCGGATCTGCGTCTTTTAAAACATATCCTTTTGCCCCGCATTTTATCATCTTTATGATTGCGGTTTCCGAATCCATAGTGCTAAGGGCGAGGATCTTTATTGCCGGATAATTGTCACGCAACCATGCTGTGGTTGTATATCCATCCATTATGGGCATGTTTATATCCATCAGCACGATATCGGGCAAATCTTTAGGATTTAATTGGCCGATAAGATCTTTACCGTTGGAGGCTTCATGTTTTACCTTATAGCGCGGAAAAAGGTCAATAAGTACCGTTAAACTCTTTCTGAAAAGGGTATGATCATCAACAATAGCTATAGATAATTTATCAGACATAAGGTGTTATAATTATAATTTTCGTTCCCTTATCAATTGTACTGTCTATTTGCGCTTCTCCGCCAACTATTTCTGCTCTTTTTATTATATTCTGCAATCCTAATCCTTTTGATCCATTATTCAACAGCAAATAGGTATCAAAACCAATGCCGTTGTCTGTTATTTCAATCTTCAAATGTTTATCCAGATAGGCAAAAAATACGATAATCGAAGTAGCGCCGGCATGTTTAATTATATTTTGAAAACACTCCTGTATAATGCGAAATATAATTAATTTTTTTTCGTCTTTTACCGGCCGCTCTTCTCCTTCGTTTTGAAATGCGACCCGCATAACGCCGGTTTGGCTTATCCTCAATAATTCGTGTTCCGTCATCTCTGAAAGCGTTGAATGCTGTATCCGGTCTGTACTTAAGCTTTTCGCGATATCACGAAGATCCGTCATCGCTTTTCCGACGTTTTCTTTAGCTTCCTTAATTAGGGTTTTATCCAGAACGTCTTTTTGGTCGATGATATTTAATTGTACTTTTAGCAGGCTTAACGTTTGACCAACATTGTCATGAATTTCCATACTGATCGTGTTAAAACTTTGTTCTTGTATTTCGAGCTGCGATTTCAAAAGCTGCTCATTAAAAACGATTTTCAATGTCTCACGTTCCCTGATAAATCTGTTGCTTTTACGTCGTTGCAATAAGAGAATAAACAACAGAAAGCCCAATAGCAGGATTAGCAATAGGCTGGCAAAACAAATAAAAAATATCATCTGGTTTTTTTCCATATTCTTTTACATAAAAAACCAATTGAAAAAAAACCGAATTCTATGATACTGAGTGAGTCTGTCATGATGATATATACAGTACCGTCCGGATCAAGATTGTTTTTGAGGATGTAATTAAAAAAAGAGAAATAAAGAAAGGTACCGAGGTTTGTGATCATTATTCCGGTTACGATCCAAAACATAGGAATGACAAAAAAATCCCTTATTTCATCAGACATCAAAATTTCGGCAAGGAAAAGTATACAACAAAAGAACGAAAGCAACGCCCCCAGGTTCCTTATAGATGTATTATATATATAAAAATCGCCAAACAAAATAACTGCGGAGCAATAAAATAGGATAAAAATAATAGCGATAGCCATAATTAGTCTTTTGAAGAGAATTTTATTGATGGCCAAATAGCAAATCAACATGTAAAATCCATATTCAATTAGTATGTAAATATTAAATATAAAGTGGTTGCTTTTACCCGACAATCGTGAATAATAGTAAGCTATCGTTTGAATTATCAAGGAAGCTAACAGAAACCATGGAAAAAGCCGGAACCACGACGGTTCCAGCTTTTTGTACATAGATAACGATACCGCTAACGCTACTATTAATGTGATTGAGCCGATTAATAAATCCTGCATTAACTTTCTTGTAAAATCAGTTATCGCCTTCTGCCGGAGGAGGCGGAGTGGTGTTACCCGGATTACAACGGGGTGGGCATAGTGCAGCGTACTCAAGAGCCATGCCTGTATACGGGTGGGTGGCTGGCGGGGCAGCAACTGTTGCAGGAGCTAACAGATCAAAACTGTCTTCGCAACAGGGGGCTCCCGGATTCTTTGAATCATGTGTTGCAACCACAATGATAGTGTTTTTGCCGGGGTACACCGGATCATCATCATCGTGACATCCATAGTAGAGACGAACTCCGTTGGCCTTGTTGTCATGGATTAAAGACATCAATTCTTTAATGCCAAACCAAAGCGATTGGGTGTCATTATCAGTCAATTTAGATTTCCTGTAATTTTGTATCATACGGACTACGACCGCCTTGCTGATCGGTTGCGAATCGCCCGGACCGCTACCTTTTTCTTTTGAATTTTCTGACATGAGTTTAAATTTGAAATTGTGATAGGAGTGGTTAATTGATTAAATTTAATTTTTTGTAATTACTTGTGCAAGTTGCAATTACATTATTTTTGGAGCAATCATTTTTACCTTGATATATTACCGTATTAATACGGTGATTGGTTCCGCTGTTTAGCGCTATTTCTTTTTAACAGGTAAAAAAGTTTCATATTTTATCGAGCTATCAAATCAAATAAGTCAGCAGCAGTATGAATTTTGTATTGAATATTAAATCCCCCAAAATATTACTTTTGCGCCTTGATTATTTTAAGTGGGAAAAGATAAATTAAAACGCTTTGCCGAAATAGATACGTTTAGTAACGTTCTGCAGATGGACGCCGGAAAACCTTATAAAGGTGAATGGAATACCGGTTTCTTTAAAAATAACAACCCGGTGGTGTTAGAACTGGCCTGTGGCAAAGGCGAGTACACGGTTAATTTGGCCACCATGTTCCCCGAAAAAAACTTTATCGGTATCGACTACAAAGGCAACCGGATATGGCGCGGCGCTAAAACCGCATTGGAGGATAGTGTAAACAATGTTGCGTTCCTGCGTATACAAATAGAGTTGATAACTGATTATTTTGCCGCAGGCGAGATCGATGAAATATGGATCACTTTCCCTGATCCGCAGCCGCAGCTGAGCCGGGAAAAGAAACGGCTTACCTCACCGCGCTTTTTGGATAAATATAAACTGTTGTTGAAACCCGGAGGCTCTGTCAATTTAAAAACGGATAATGATGGCCTGCATACTTACACCGCCGAAAAAATACAAGAAATCGGCTTAAACCTGCATGTAAAAACGGAGGATTTATATCATTCTGCTTACGCGGATGAGGTGCTTTGCATCAAAACCTATTATGAGAAAAAATACCTGAAGGATAATAAGAATATTAACTACCTTAAATTCTCATTTGATTAAGCGATGAAGGACGATAATTTTTTTGACAAGGTTTACCAGGTAGCAAGGCTTATTCCGCCGGGCAGGGTTACGTCTTACGGCGCAATAGCAGAATATTTGGGTACTAAAGGTTCATCACGTGTGGTTGGTTATGCCATGCAGGCATCAGGAAAGGCGATACCTCCTGTCCCAGCACACCGGGTAGTTAACAGGCAGGGATTGTTAACGGCAAAATTTCATTTTGGCGGTAATTTAATGGCGGAGCTTTTGGAAAGTGAAGGTGTAAAAGTAGAAGACGACCAGATCATCGATTTCAAAAACCACTTTTGGGATCCGTCTATCGAACTGGAATTGTGATTTGTTTTCAGCTTTTAGCTTCAGTACCTGTGTAATCGGTGCAAAGCCAGGTTATTAAAACCACCGTCCCGAAAAGGATATAGAATAGTTTGCCAGTCGCCTCATCCTTAAAAAGTGTATAACCTAGCACGATCAATACAATCCCTACCGCAAACTCAATTAAACCATGCAATGGCAGTGGGATAATCTTTATCAACCCAACGCTGTAATTTGTTAAAATGGTAAGCAATAAATGCACACCCGCAAGGGCATAAGTAAATGTTGCGATGAAGCCGGTAAAACTAAAAATGGTTGGCGAAGCCAATAAAAACACCACTACCAGGTAATCAATAATACCATGAACTTTGGGAGAAATAAATTTCATATCATTTAAAAATTAGTTTTGGAAGGATATAAACCAAACTTATAAATTATTAATCAATCATTTGCAATAGCTCTATTTTATTTCCAAACGGATCAATAAAGGCAAACCGCATGCGGCCTGGGATGATAGGTTCCTCTACAATTTGCACAATGTCTTCTAAAAGTTTTCGCGCTGCCGCAACGTCGCTAATTTCAAATGCAGGGTGCCGCCTGGTTTTTACCGTTTCTTCAACGCCGAGGTGCAATTCTATATCCGCTATCAAATACCATAAGCCGCCATTTGCAATAAGCGATGCCGGTTTGGGGATTTCCTTTAAACCCATAACACCGCCGTAAAATTTGCGGGCGTCATCTTCTGCTCCTTTTGGGATGCAAATTTGAACGTGGTCTATTCGCTTAAAATTTATGTTATTGTTCATGTTCGGCAAATGTAAGCACGTAATCATTATTATCCTTTATGGTAAATTCAGTAGCGCCGTAAAACGTTTTCTCGAGGCCCTTCAATACGCTAACCTTGCCTTTTATCGCATCAAAAAAACTATGTATGTTTTTTAAATTAATATAAAGTAACAAAGACCCGCCGTTTTGGCGATTGATTTCGGGCAAATCGCCCTCCAAGCTCTCAAAAGTCTGGAACATAAAAGTGACGTTGCCGCTGACCATCATCACCCAAACAAAATCGTTGCCCGACTCAGGAACCGACATGGTTTGCTGAAAGCCGATCGATTTGTAAAACGCAATGGTTTCGGCCATGTTTTTAACAAATATATTTGGTGCGATGCTGTCCATAGGATATGAGTTAATGGGGTGAATGAATTTAAAAGCATTATAAAAGTAAAGATTTTTTTTTATTTTAGAGTTCGGTCCGCCGGCTGGCGGATTGGGCAAATAATAAACAAATGACAGAAACCCTAAAGCGCTGCTCTTGGTGCGGAACCGACCCGCTTTATATGGAATACCATGATAATGAGTGGGGAAAAGAAGTTCATGACGATAAAAAGCTTTTCGAGTTTTTGATACTCGAATCGGCACAGGCAGGTTTAAGCTGGATCACTATTTTGCGCCGCCGCGAAAATTACAGAAAAGCATTCGCGGATTTTGATGTGAAAAAAGTCGCAGCATTTGGCCCTGATGACGTTGAACGTTTATTGAACGATGCCGGCATTATCCGTAACCGTTTAAAAATAGCGGCGGCTATCAGTAACGCTAAGCTGTTTATCGAAGTACAAAAAGAGTTTGGCTCGTTTGATAAATACCTATATAGTTTTATGCCCGACGGTAAAGCAATCGTAAATCAGCCAGACAAAATACTTCCAAGCACCCCAATATCAGACGCCATCAGTAAAGACATGAAAAAGCGCGGCTTTAAATTTTTTGGTACCACCATTTGTTATGCGCATATGCAGGCCACGGGTATGGTGAACGATCACACGCCTGATTGTTCATTTAAATGAAAATCCGTCTAAATGTAAGTCGAGGGGGTATAGTCCATGCTATAAGCAACCGAGAGCCGTTAAGACGACCGGCTGTCTTGATGGATAAGGCAGCCCAAATAAATCCCTCGCTAGTGAATATATATTTTTCTTTTGCCTTTTGGCGTCCATTCTAACACCTGCACAGGTTGTGTTTGCCCGTGGCGGATACCTTCTCCGTCAACCTGTGTTGCTTTTTGTAAGAACAGGTCCAATATACCTTTAGCTTTCCACAATTCTGTATCATAGGTCGGTTCCCATGCGCCCATCGACTGATCAAATAATGTTTTTACTAGCCATTTTCCACTGGTAATATCAGGCGTGGTTGCCATTGATATTCTATCACCAAGTTCCTCGTCCCTGAAAATCAGGGCGGCTGACATGGCTTTTCCGTTAGGCCATGCAATGATCTGTGGCCTTGAAACAGGAATATGTTTGGTGCCCACACCACTTAAGCTAAATGCAGTTCTTCTAAAATTGAGGTTGCTGGTTTCCCATTTTCCCCGTTTATTATAGATGATATGGTATTGAGGCACCGTTAGCCCCGCATCTTTAAAATAGGTAGCAATAAACGGGTGCCCCTTCGCGTCGGCAAACATCGATGTCTGATTAATCAACGCGCTGTTTTGCGGTATTTTGACGGCATACTCAGCATTTTCTGCTGTAATGGGCAAAACGTACTTTTCCCCAGTTGATTTTTGCCAGGTTTTCCCCTCATCTTTTGAACAAGCGTAGCACATATCATGATTACTGGCAACATCGGGCGTTTCGCGCCATACCCATGAAACATGAATGGTGCCGGTAACATCTGCAGCTATCTGCCAATAGGCATTGCGCCGCCCTTCGCCATCGATCAGATTATCCTGAAGCCGTTTCCATTGCTGCGTTTTATAATTATAATAGTCAACAATTAGATTGCCATTGCCTGAACCACCTTCCCGGTAAAAAAACAGCATATCCCCTTCTGGAAGTTTATAGAATTCCGGATAGCTCAATTTATCTTCATTTTTTCCAGTCATGGAAAGTTTTGAGGTTAATATAAGAGAACCCGGCCTTACGCTCCTGGCATAATTCAGTTGGTTGTTATGCTGACCCCAGGCGATATGCAAGTATCCGCCGCCATCTACCATTATGCTGATTGATTTATGGGCATCAGTAGCGTCACCTTTATAGTTTGTACGCATTGTTGTCCATGTAGCGCCGGCTATTCTTTTAGCCAAAACCACATATGATGCGTAATCATAATACGCCGCATATTGCACATCATTAAAGGTGACTAACGAATTTTTACGAAAAATCACTGTATTGATCGAATTATTGGCCCATCCGTTGTCGGCAATTTTACTCAGCGTTATCGTTTGCGCATGGATTTGCAGGAAACTGGCAAGCCCTATGAAAAGTAATGGGTGAAATTTGAGGAACTTAAAAATCATATCAACAAATATGCGGAATTCTTAGACCGGTTCTGTAATGGGCTGAAATTGGAGCGTACCTGTTCGATCAGACCAGGATTTCACCTTTCACGAAAAAACGCTTTAGCAGAATAGTTCATACATCAACATAAATTGTATTTTTGAAACACACGATTTTAATGGTTCCACCAATCGGTGAAATCTTTTCTAATCGGTGAAATCAAAAAGTAATGAAAAAACTATTTCTTCTGGATGGCATGGCCCTTATTTACCGGGCGCATTTTGCTTTGAGTAAAACTCCCCGGTTTACATCGGGCGGGTTAAATACTTCAGCTGTGATGGGTTTTACAAATACCTTACTGGAGGTATTACGTAAGGAAAAACCTACCCACATGGCCGTAGTATTTGATACCGATGCCCCAACCGAACGCCATACCGAATATGAAAAATACAAAGCCCACCGCGAGGCGATGCCGGAGGATTTGAGCAAGGCATTGCCCTACATATTTAAAGTGGTGCTTGGATTTAATATCCCCCTAATCACATCCGATGGCTATGAGGCTGATGACATTATCGGCACACTTGCCAAAAAGGCGGAAGCTAAAGGTTACCAGGTTTATTGTATGACGCCCGATAAAGATTTTGCGCAGCTGGTTTCCGAAAATATCCGGATATATAAGCCCGCCCGCATGGGGAATGAAATGGAGATATTAGGCGTGCAGGAAGTGCTTAATAAATGGGAAATTGAGAAGGTTGAGCAGGTAATTGATATTTTAGGTTTGTGGGGAGATGCGGTAGACGGCATTCCCGGCATCCCAGGTGTTGGTGAAAAAACAGCCAAGCTACTCATCAAACAATACGGCTCAGTTGAAGAGATAATTAACCATAGCCACGAGTTAAAAGGCAAGCTGCGCGAAAATGTAGAAAACTTCGCGGAGCAGGGATTAATGTCCAAACGACTGGCTACCATCAATTTAAATGTCCCGGTTGAATTAGACGAGGCCGGGCTGGAAATGTGCGCCCCAAGTAAGGACCTGCTGGAACCCTTATTTGCCGAGCTGGAATTCCGCACGCTGGGTCGACGTGTTTTCGGCGACGATTTCAGTATAACCGAAACCCGAGCCGTAAGCATCCAGACTGATCTTTTTGGTAACCCAGTAGCCGAAGGGCGTACCACCATGACGGTTGACGTAGAGGATATTTACGAGCCGCCAGTTAATTTAGATATAAAGAATATCAACACTGTTCCGCATAACTACCATTTGGCAGATACATTTGAAAAGCGCGCCGAACTGATCAATATCCTAAAACAACAAAAAAGCATTTGTTTTGATACCGAAACTACCGGCACCGATGCTAACCATTGTGAATTGGTGGGCCTGTCGTTTGCAGTAAAAGCGGGAGAGGCCTGGTATGTGCCGGTTCCGGTGGAGGATGATAAAATAAAGGAGATCGTAAATGAATTTAAGCCGGTATTAGAAGATGCATCTATCGGCAAAACCGGGCAGAATTTGAAGTTCGATATCCTGATGCTGAAATGGTATGATGTTGAAGTAAAAGGCGACCTGTTTGACACGATGATGGCACATTATATTATCGACCCGGATACCCGGCATAATATGGATATCCTGTCGGAAAACTATCTGAGCTATAAGCCAGTTTCTATTACAGAACTTATTGGCGCGAAAGGTAAAAACCAAGGCAGCATGCGCGATGTGGAGATTGAAAAGATCAAAGAATACGCCGCCGAAGATGCGGACATCACCCTGCAGTTACGCTCCATTTTTGAACCGAAATTAAAGGAGGTTGAAAGTGAAAAACTGATAAACGAGATAGAACACCCCTTGATATATGTATTGGCTGATATTGAATTTGAAGGGGTGAAGATTGATCATGATACCCTTAACGAATTCTCAAAAGAGCTGACAACGGACATCGCCAAACTCGAAAAAACAGTTTATGAAAAAGCTGGTGTTCGCTTCAATATTGCATCACCCAAACAACTGGGCGAGGTGCTTTTTGAAAAGCTGATGCTTGATCCAAAAGCCAAAAAAACCAAGACCGGCCAGTACCAAACCGGTGAGGATGTGCTGCTTTCGCTTGCAGCGAAAAGTGATATTGTGCGTGATATTTTAGACTACCGACAGTTGCAGAAATTAAAATCAACTTACGTTGATGCTTTGCCAACCATGGTAAATCCAAAAACCGGTCGTGTGCATACTTCTTACAACCAGGCGGTGGCAGCTACCGGGCGGTTAAGCTCCACCAATCCCAATCTGCAAAATATCCCTATCCGTACGGAACGCGGTCGCGAAGTGAGAAAGGCCTTTATCCCGCGCGACAGTGGTCATACGATCGTATCGGCGGATTATTCACAAATAGAGCTGCGCATCATAGCCGAGATCAGCAAAGACCCGAATATGACAGCTGCCTTTGTTAATAACCTGGATATCCATACAGCAACTGCCGCTAATGTTTATGGCATATCGCTGAACGAGGTAACCAGCGACCAGCGCCGCAATGCCAAGGCAGTAAACTTTGGGATCATTTACGGACAATCTGCGTTTGGGTTATCGCAAAACCTGGGTATTCCCCGTAAGGAAGCAGCCGACATCATCGATAACTATTTTGCGCAATACCCCGGCATCAAAAACTACATGAGCGATACCATGAACTTTGCGCGCGAAAACGGCTATGTATGTACTTTAATGGGCCGGCGCAGGTACCTGCGGGATATCAACTCGGCGAATGCAACCGTACGCGGTTTTGCCGAGCGAAATGCCATTAACGCGCCGATTCAGGGTTCGGCAGCCGATATGATCAAGATAGCGATGATCAATATCCATCGCGAATTTAAAGCACAAAACCTGGATGCCCGCATGACCATGCAGGTGCATGATGAGTTGGTGTTTGACGTGCCGCATCATGAGGTTGAAATTGTAAAACCGATCATTATGGAGAACATGAAGAACGCCATAAAAACAACCGTGCCAATTATGGTGGAGATTGGTACGGGTTTGAATTGGTTAGAAGCGCATTGATGGGTTTGATCTTGAAAGAAAAAGCAGTTTTGCGAAGTTTTTAAAACTTCGCAAAACTTAGCAGTCGGGAATCTATCGCAAGTTTAATGTTTGAAATTCCAAGTGTTAACCCGTGCCTAATCTACTTAGTTTGCTAGTTAAGCAGATTCAATAAAACCACACATATTATTTATCGAATTAACATTTCCATAATAATTATTATAAATATGATTGCTTTTTTGAGGATAATTCAAAAAAGTGTACTATAAAATTATAATCTGTAAATGAACCGCCCCGGCTGCTGAACTTATAACAAAAATCAAAATTTTAGAGATATTATAGCTAACCGTTTGTTCATTTAAGTAATTCTTTGCTTAAATTGAGCCCATTATCATCATCCATGAGAATTTTTCACCTAAGTGCTGAGTGTTACCCTGTTGCAAAAGTTGGCGGCCTTGCCGATGTTGTTGGCGCGCTACCTAAATACCAAAACCTGGCCGGTTTACAGGCCGCCGTGGTGATGCCGTATTATAACCGCAAGTTTGTGCAGGAAAACGAGTTTGATGTTGTTTTTAAGGCATCAACACTGTTGGGCACACGCAGGCTTTACTTCGAAATACTAAAGGAAAGCACCGATAAATTGGGTTTTGAGCTGTATTTGGTTAGAATCCCAGGTTTAATAGACCGCGAACAAATCTACAGCTACCCCGATGAGACGGAGCAGTTTATCGCTTTTCAGATCGCGTTTTTAGATTGGATAAGCTATTCGCAGCAATCACCCGATCTTATCCATTGTCATGATCACCATTCAGGGCTGGTGCCTTTTTTACTTTATCACTCACGTTTGTATACCCGGCTGGCCAACACGCCGACCATTTTTACCATACATAACGGGCAATATCATGGTGCATTCGGTTGGAACAAACTATCGTACCTGCCGGAGATCGACCTTGCAAAAACCGGCCTGCTCGATTGGGCGGGCGGCATCAATCCGCTGGCTGCGGCAGTAAAATGCTGCTGGCGTTATACCACGGTATCGCCCAGCTATCTCGAAGAGCTTACGATAAATTCTAACGGTTTGGAGTACCTTTTTTACCTGGAGCATGGAAAGGGTGTTGGAATTATCAACGGGATAGATACGGATATATGGAACCCGGAAACAGATCCGATGATCCCCGTAAAGTTTTCTATAAAATCGGCTACCAAAGGTAAACAGGGCAATAAAGCAATTTTGTGCGAAAGGTTTGGGCTTTCGCCCGAGAAACCACTTATTTCATTTATAGGCCGGTTGGTTGTAGAAAAGGGTGCCGACCTGCTGGGTGCCGTTATGGAACGCAGCTTTAACGAATATCCGGGGGGCTTTAACTTTTTGTTATTGGGTGCGGGCGATAAAGAAATGGAAGCGGAGCTATTGGAGCTCAGGGACCTTTACCCGGAGCAATGCAACGTTTTTATTGGGTATGACGAATCGCTGGCCCACCTGGTATATGCAGGCTCCGATTTTTTACTGATGCCTTCGCGTGTGGAACCCTGCGGCCTTAACCAGTTGTATTCCCTGCGTTACGGTACGCTGCCTATGGTTAGAAGCACCGGCGGATTAAAAGACACCGTGATTGATTTTGGCGATAAGGGTGGTTACGGCATACGATTTAATAACGCAAGTGTAGAAGATATTTGCGATGCGGTGAGCCGCGCGCTGGTTTTATTTCCGCAGACCAAACAACTGCAAGCGTTGCGCAAAACGATGATGGCGCTCGATTTTTCGTGGGACCGCTCTGCTAAAGAATATACTAATTTGTACGAAAGCTTAAATTCTATAATATGACCTCAAAAGTAATTTGTATTGTACTTGGCGGTGGCCAGGGAAGCCGGTTATCTCCGTTAACCGCAACACGCTCAAAACCGGCTGTACCTATCGCAGGTAAATACCGCCTGGTTGATATCCCTATTTCAAATTGCCTTCATTCGGGTATTCACCGTATTTATGTGTTAACGCAGTTTAATTCGGCGTCGTTAAACAAGCATATAAAAAACACGTACCATTTCAGCAGTTTCAGTGAGGCATTTGTTGATATACTGGCTGCCGAGCAAACACCATCGAGTGTAGCCTGGTTCCAGGGTACGGCCGACGCGGTAAGGCAAAGCCTGCACCATTTGGCGGTACATGAATTTGACTATGTGCTGATCCTATCGGGCGACCAATTATACCAGATGGATTTCGAGGAAATGATTGATGAGCACATCAAAAAAAATGCTGAAATATCAATAGCAACCATACCTGTGCATGTGAACGATGTGCCCGGCTTCGGCATATTAAAGACTGACGAGCACGATACCATAACGGCTTTTGTTGAGAAACCCAAAACCGGCTTTGATAAATGGGTATCAGAAGTTAGCCCGCAGATGGAAGCCGAGGGCAGAATTTACCTGGCTTCGATGGGGATCTATATTTTTAACCGCAAGCTTTTATTTGAGCTATTACAGGGTAATGAGCGTACTGATTTTGGTAAAGAAATTATCCCGCAATCTATTACCGAACATAAGGTGGTTAGCTACCAGTACGAGGGGTATTGGACAGATATAGGTACCATTCCTTCGTTTTTTGAAGCGAATTTAGGCCTTACTGATGATATTCCACAGTTCAACCTTTTTAGCAATCACCAGATCTACACCAGGGCGCGTATGCTGCCACCTTCTAAAGTTTCAGGAACGACGCTAGAAAAAGCTATTATTTCTGATGGCTGCATAATTAACGCGAGCCACATAACCCGCTCCATAATCGGCATCCGTACCCGTATCGGTTTTGGTAGCATTATAGAAAATTGTTATGTAATGGGATGCGATAATTATCAGACGTTAGAACAAATTGAAGAATCGCACTTAAGCAAATCGCCGATTATGGGTATTGGCGATCGGTGCCATATCAGAAATGCTATTCTTGATAAGAATACTTATATCGGCGATGATGTGCAAATTAACTGTGGTGAACTGCTGGAAAATGGCGATTACGGAACATATACCGTTCAGGATGGGATTGTGATTGTAAAAAAGAGGGCTGTTATCCCAAGCGGGACTATCATTTAAAAAGCAAATGCAATTGATAATTTTTTAATTCTAGAAAACAATTTTCAAGTTCTGCGTTATTGTATAAACTAAAAAATTAACCATGAAAAAAACAATTGCGATGATCGCTTTAGCAGCGATCTGCCTGGGAACTGCTTCGGTAGCCACAGCTTCAACCGGTTCTGACACCACGATGACCAAAACCAAGATGAAGAAAAAAGGCAGTAAAATGAAGATGAAGAAAAAAATGAAGGATACTACGTCAAAAATGTAATTGATGGTAACCATCTAAACAAAAAAACACCCGCTAAAGCGG
>CAZZUU010000054.1:0-14795 GCA_964657275.1 uncultured Mucilaginibacter sp.
AAAGGCATTCCCGGAAAATGCCCCCTAAAAAGCTCCTCGTTCATGGTTACGTTTTTGAGCCCAACCACGTGGCTTTTTGTTAACTCCAATACTTTGTCGACCATTAAAAACGGCTGTCGGTGGGGTAATATCTTCATAATCTGCACGGTATCATAAACCGGCTTCATATTAGGATCGTAAACTTTTACATGCTTGCGGCTGCGTTCCTTTTTTATCAGGGTTTTTATTTTTTTCGCGAAAGCTACGTTGGCCGCATGGCCTGGCCTCGCAGCCATTATATGCCCCCGTAGAGGCACGCCAACTAAAGCCAAGTCGCCAATCATATCCAATAACTTATGGCGTGCAGGTTCGTTTTGATGGCGAAGCTCAATGTTATTTAATATGCCTTGCGGCGCTACTTTGATATCCTTACGATTAAATATTTTTGCCAGGTGCGCCAGTTCCTCGTCATCAACCTCTTTATCAACTACCACAATGGCATTATTTAAGTCGCCGCCTTTTATAAGGTCGTGCTTTAATAACATTTCCAGCTCATGCAAAAAGCAAAAGGTACGGCAGGAGGCAATTTCTTTATTGAACTCTGATATAGTTGAGATGCTGGCATGCTGACTGCCCAATACCTGCGAGTTATAGTCAACCATACAGGTAAAGCGGTAATCATCCAATGGCATGGCCACCATTTCTACCTTGCGGTCGGGTTCCGAGTAATGAATATTATAAGGGATGTGGTAATATTCGCGGTCTGCCTCCTGTTCTATAAAACCCGTAGCTGTAATGGCATCAACAAACTGGATTGAGCTCCCGTCCATTATAGGCGTTTCGGGGCCGTCCATATCAATCAAAACATTGTCCAGCTCTAACCCCACCAATGCTGCCAAAACATGTTCGATAGTACTTACGCTCGCGCCGTTTTGCGAAATAGTAGTACCACGGGAAGTATCGGTAACATTATCAACATCGGCATCAATCACCGGCATACCGACTATATCAACCCGCCGGAATTTATAACCATGATTTTCGGGAGCTGGGTTAAAGGTCATAGTCACCTTCTCACCCGTATGTAAGCCCGCACCCGAAACAGTAACAGGCGCCTTAATTGTTTTTTGTTTTACATTCATGTTTTATGTCATTGGTCACTGTTCAGTAGTCATTAACCTGTTTGGCGCAATGACTAATGACTATTGATCCTTGTTCAGTTCCGTAATTATTTTTTCAAGTTGAAGTAATTTCTTTTCCAATTCAGGTAACCGGGTTAACGCCACAAGCGACCGGTTGTGGTCCATATAGCTAGATATAAACGGTGCGCCCGCCCATTTCCTGTTTTCCTGTTCGATACTTTTGTGAACGCCCGACTTGGCCATTATCTGGCTACCCATGGCAACAGTTACGTGTCCTGCCATTCCAACCTGCCCCCCAACAACGCAGTTTTCTCCAATTTTAGTGCTGCCGGATATGCCGGTTTGTGCGGCTATCACGGTATTGGAGCCGATTTCAACATTATGAGCCACCTGTACCAGGTTATCCAGTTTTACCCCTTTGCGTATGATCGTGGAGCCCATTGTTGCGCGGTCAATGGTAGTATTGGCGCCTATTTCTACATCATCCTCTAATACTACATTTCCTATCTGCGGAACTTTGCTGTAAGTGCCATCGGCGCCGGGGGCAAAGCCAAAACCATCGCTACCGATTATTGTGCCCGAGTGCACAATCACATTATTCCCTATTATGCAATCAAAATAAACAATCACACCCGGAAAAAGGGTAACATTATTGCCGATTGACACGTCATCAGCAATGTAAGTGTTTGGATAGATTTTGCAATTGTCGCCTATTCTCACATTCGGACCAATATAAGCGAATGCCCCTATATAAATATTTTCGCCAACTTTAGCCGATGGATGAACAAAAGAAGGCTGTTCAATACCGGTTTTATTTAGTTTCAGCGTGTTATATTTTTCGAGCAATATCGAAAAGGCGCTATATGCATTTTCGACACGTACAAGAGTAGCTTTTATTGGTTCAGCAATTACCTGGTCGTTATTTACGATAACTACCGAAGCATCGGTACTGTATAAATACTGCTCATATTTAGGGTTAGCCAGGAAAGACAGCGAACCTGATTTTGCCTCTTCTATTTTAGCCAGTTGATTAACCGACACCTGTGGGTCGCCGTCGACAGTACCGTTAAGAATAAAAGCGAGTTCCTGGGCCGTAAATTGCATCGGGCAAATTTAATGTTAATATTGATTTATTATAGTGGTTAGAGAGGCCTCATCAGAGATTAGTTTTTATGCCTTGGTTCTAATCTCCACTCACTAATCTCTATTCTCCAATAAGGTCTTTCTTATAACAAAGGATGTGTTTATTTACCGTTTTTGACAGCGCTTCCAAATTTGAATTATCGCTTGCTACCGTTATATCTTTTACCGAACCATCTTTCATCAAAATAAGGATATCGCCGTCGCCGGGTTTATAGGCATCGTTTCCTATTGTATCCTCAAAAACAAAATACGACGCTTCGTGTGTTGTTATTCCATATTTTTTTGATGCGCGATCAATTAGCCTGGCTATAAGCTGCTGATCGGGCGGTTCATTAGTAATCTCCACCTTGTAAAGGTCCCTATTAACAAGATCGCGGCATAATTTGGATAATACAAAGTCATTATGCCGCGACCACGCTTTTACAGCGGCCATAATATCCGTGTCATCCAAACTGGCAAATGTTTCCAGGTAATGATCGGCATACATAAATTCATCACGGGTGACCGGCCCGGTTAAAAAAAGGTCCAGCTCGGGCGTTGTAAAAATCTGTACGCCATTGGTAGCCAGCTCACGGCTGCGTTTAAGTATTTTAGCCAGCAATTGCTCGCCTGCTATTACCGTTTTATGCAGGTAAACCTGCCAGTACATTAACCGCCGTGCCACTAAAAATTTCTCGATAGAATAGATACCCTTAACATCAACCACGATATGGTCGTCCTTTACGTTGAGCATTTTTATGATACGATCGGAATTGATCACACCCTCCGATACTCCGGTAAAAAAACTGTCCCGGTTCAGGTAATCCATCCTGTCCATATCCAATTGGCTCGATACAAGCTGATGCAAAAACTTGCGCGAATAAGTGCCTTTGAAAATACTGATAGCCATGGTTAGACCGCCATTAAATTCAGCGTTCAGCTTATTCATGAGCATGGCTGAAATGTCTTCGTGATCTATGCCCTCAACAATACTATTTTCAAGCGCATGTGAAAAAGGCCCGTGACCTATATCGTGCAATAAAATAGCTATAGTGATCGCTTGTTCCTCTTCTTCGCTGATCGAGTGACCTTTATTTCGCAGCGTTTCGACAGCCATACCCATCAGGTGCATAGCGCCGAGGGCGTGGTGAAAGCGGGTATGTAACGCTCCAGGATAAACCAGGTGCGTCATGCCTAGTTGCTTTATGTATCTCAACCGTTGAAAATATGGGTGTTCAATGAAATCAAATATCAGCTCGGTTGGCACGCTGATAAATCCGTAAACCGGATCGTTTATTATTTTCTTTTTATTCAATGTGATTTTTAAGTGTGCAAAAATGTTAAATAAAGGTAACAGAGTTGTAGTCTAATTGTTAATTTTTGTTAATCCCTTTAATAATCAACAACAAAAGCTTTGCTTTGGGGTTAGTAACGGAGATTAGAGGTTAGTTAATTAGAGATTAGTTGTGTGATGCAATTTATAAAGCCGTTTTCCTTATCTCCAATCTCTAACAAAAAATACCATGCAAGAAACAACCATACTTTGGGCCGACGACGAAATAGACCTGCTTAAACCACATATACTTTTTTTGAATGAAAAGGGCTACAAAGTAACTACCGTAACCAATGGAAACGATGCTGTTGAGGCCTTTAAGAATAACTACTTCGATCTTGTTTTTCTTGACGAAAACATGCCAGGCTTAACCGGGTTGGAAACGCTTTCGCAAATAAAAAATATCAACAACGATGTGCCGATCGTTCTGATCACAAAAAACGAAGAGGAATATCTGATGGAGGATGCCATCGGATCAAAAATTGATGATTACCTGATAAAACCCGTCCATCCAAAACAGATACAGCTCACCATAAAAAAGCTGACAGAAAACAAGCGCTTGGTTACCGAAAAAACAACCATGGCCTATCAGCAGGATTTCAGGAACCTGGGTATGATACTTAATGATAACCTGAGCTATCAGGAATGGGTTGACGCGTACAAAAAATTGATTTACTGGGAACTGGAGCTGGAACAGTTAGAGGATGCTGGCATGCATGAAATACTCACCCTTCAAAAAGCGGAAGCCAACGTTCAGTTCTGCAAATTTATAGAAAGAAATTATTTGGGGTGGATAGCAAATCCCGAAAGCGGCCCAACTATTTCTCCTCAATTATTTAAAAAGAAGGTTTTCCCAAGGCTGGACGGTAAAGGACCCGTATTTTTTATTTTGATAGACAACCTGCGGTATGACCAGTTCAGGATAATCAACCCCATTTTAACGGAATATTTTAGGCTGGAGGAAGAAGATGCTTATTACAGTATTTTGCCTACAGCTACACAATATGCGCGCAACGCTATTTTCTCGGGCCTGATGCCGCTTGACATGGAAAAACGTTATCCGCAGATGTGGCAGAACGATGAAGACGAAGGCGGAAAGAATTTGTTTGAGGGGCAATTTATCACCGATCAATTAAAAAGGGTGTTACGCAAGGATATTAAACACTCTTATCACAAAATTTTAAATATTGACGAAGGGCGCGCACTTAATGAATCTGTGAGTAACCTGATGAATAACGAGCTAAATGTGGTGGTATACAATTTTGTGGATATGCTATCGCACGCCCGCACCGATATGCAAATGATACGCGAGCTGGCCAGCGACGATGCAGCCTACCGTTCATTAACATTATCGTGGTTTGAGCACTCGCCGTTGTTTGATCTGCTCAAGTTTTTGGCTCAAAAACAGGTGCGTGTTATTATCACTACAGATCATGGCACCATACGGGTTAAAAACCCAAGTAAAATAGTTGGCGACAGGAATACCAATACTAACCTGCGTTACAAACAAGGCAAAAACTTGAATTTTAACCCGAAAGAGGTTTTTCATATCCGCAACCCCCACGATGCGATGCTGCCCAAGCTTCATGTAAGCTCTAGCTTTGTATTTGCCAAAGAGGACCATTATTTTGTTTATCCAAATAACTATAACCACTTCGTAAATTTCTATAATGAAACCTTCCAGCATGGCGGTATTTCCCTTGAAGAGGTACTGATACCAATTGCGGTTTACGGGCCCAAGTAATGCTATCGCAGCATAATTTACAAGCCATTGATAGCTGCTCATCGCTGGGCTGCCACTCCATGGCAGTCCCAAAAACAACTAAGGCTTTATGAATTTTCATAAAGCCTAGTTATTAACGTGGAGAATATCGTTCTCTCTTTTGAACTCCTACCTAACAAATCCCAATTACAATTTACCTGCCAACCTACAAAACCATATAATTCCAGTCTTCGACTTTATTTCTAAAAAGGAAAGAACACCAATTTGAATAAAGGAAAAATTGTATGGGGATTCGTATGTAAATTCTTCAATCTACACCCTACCTAACTATTTGCAAAAATATTTGCATAATCCAAAAATACACCTCTCTTTTGCACCCCTAAATACAATATAACTTATTGATAAACAAATAATTATATAGTATTAGCAATAAAAATATATCTAATTTTAATTTATTAAATAATGGCAAGTATAAAGTTTTACATTGAAAAACGTAAAGATAAAAATGGAGTAATAATTACCAAAAATGCTCCGATATTATTATCGTTCAGCTTTGATAATAATAGAATGTGGATACCCACTGGCGAGAGAATCGACGCCCAAAGGTGGGATGAGGATAAGCAAAAAGTCAAGAGTTCTGCAATCGGCGCCGCCGAAATAAACAGTGTTTTACAAAAGAAAAGGGATGATGTTATGAGTATTTACCGCAATGCAATTGCAGTCGGTACTGAACCATCTATTAAATATATTAGGGAAGCGCTTAATGGGAATAAGATCACAGCCAGGAAATCTGTATTTCAACTATATGAAGAATTTATCAAATCCAATGCGAATTTTTCTGAAAGTACCGTTAAAAAACTAAATACAAACCTGCAGCATTTAAGAAACTTCGCAAAAAAGGAAGGCACCATTGAATTTAAGTACATAGACGATGCTTTCCTTAACAGGTTTGAACGCTACTATATAAATGATCTTCAACATACCAATAACACCATACATAAAAATATAGCCAATTTTAAATGGTTTTTAAAGTGGGCAAGTAAAAACGGTTATGCTTCTGAAATCAACCTGACTATAAGCGGTAATATTCGGGAGAATGAAAATGAAATCATTGCCCTAACCACAGATGAACTAAAGGCTATGATGGATTTAACCCTAACTGATTTTTATTTTTCTGTAGCTCGGGATGCTTTTTTATTCGGTTGCTTTACCGGGTTACGATTTTCGGATATACAGAAATTACGTAAAGAAGATATTGAAGGAGACATAATTAATGTAACTGTTCAAAAAACTAAAAATTATTTAAAAGTTCCATTAAGTTCACAGGCCAAAGCAATACTCGATAAATACAAAGACACTCCAATCACCGCAGCAATCCCAGTTTATACAGGCCAAAAGGTGAATAATAATTTAAAGAAGATTGGAGTTTTAGCGGGGCTCAATCGCCCGGTAACTAAAATGAAGTATAGGGGATCTACTTTAATAAAGGAGACAACGCCGCTACATGAAATATTACATTTCCATTGTTCAAGGCGCACCTTTATTAGTTATATGTTTAGCCAAGGCGTAGCAAGCGAAATTATCATGAAGCTATCCAACCATAAAACACACCGAAACTTTTCAAAATATAACAGCATTCAGGAGAAGCAAAAGTCCGATGCATTGAACATGGCGTTTAGCACCCTTGTATAATTTTTAAATTTGTGAGAACTTGCCATTAAATATATCTATTACAGATATTATTAAAACTAATTAATTTATTAAAATGAAATTATCTAACATCTAATGACCAACCAAACAGAAGGAAAAAATCAATCAAAGACCTATCAACCAGAGATCGGTGCCTTCGTAGAACAGTTTCTAACGCTTATAGCCGCAACGGTTCAAAATAGCGTAAATATTGCGGCCCAAAATATCATTAACGAGTTGAGCCAACAAAAGCAAAATGCCTTGGTTAATGATACCGTAACGGATGGATATATAACACGAGAACAAGTTGCGGACTTATTACATATTTCCTACCCAACTCTACACCGCTATCAATGTCAAGGCTTAATTCCTGTGGTTCGGGTTGGCCGAAAATGTTTATATAATAAAAGTGAAGTACTAAATGCGCTAAAAAACGTGGGTAGAAAAAAAGGAAGATAATCAATAAATAATTAGTAAATATTAATAAAATAAATGCAGGAGGGCTGAGAAATCGGCCCTTCTTTCGTTCTAACAATTCAAATCATACAATTAAAAATATAGATATATAAATAGAATCAGGCCAGTATGCCTTTAGAAGGTATAGCCATAGCGGCTACTTAACCCGACAGTGATCGGAGCTTAAGAATTTAATAGCTAAAAAAGTGCCCTGCACTTAAAACAACTAACTAAAATGTTAAATAAAACAAACTCGTTAACACGAGAAATTATTCTTAATGCCACAAAAGATGGTTTTTTATTCTACAAACATATATTACCAAATCTAAAATTAAAGAGCAATAACAGAAGTTGCCATCCGGTTTTAAATCCTTTTTACCGCGATACGAAGCCAAGTTTAAACATATTCTACTGGTATAGTGAATGGCGTTTTAAAGATTATGGCGAGGAGAGTTATTGGGGGAGTGTCTTTGATTTTGCCGCTTTTCATTATGGCATTGACCCAATTATTGAATGGGATTTATTACTCACCACTATGATGAACGAAGTGGAAAATTTCAATAACACAACTATCAGTAGTTGGGTGCAACCTAACTTTTTAGTCAAGGATAACAACCTTGTTAAGGTAAGCTTTACAGATAGAAAAAGTTCAGATTTTACCCCAGCAGAAATTGCTTACTGGGCGCAATACGGAATTAACGGCGCAACCCTTGACCAAAATAGAGTTGTCGCACTTGATTTATACAGTACCCTATACGATGAAGACCTTTATCCAATAGTAAAGGAGAGGCCGGCAGGTAAAATGTGGTTTGCCTATAAAGGTGATAATTATGCAAAAATCTACCGTCCTGACCCAAAAGCATTTTGGTATGCCGGTATAAAACCTGTTAACTACACTTTCGGTACCCCGTTTGATTCATACCCGGAAATGCAGGATATTATTTTAACAGGAGGTGAAAAGGATACGCTCGTTTTAATTGCTCACGGATTTAATGCAATCACCTTGAATAGCGAAACGGCAGATTTGCCAGCTAAAATAAAGAAGAATTTATTTGACAGCAGAATGAGGATAACATCTGTTCTGTACGATTCAGATGCTACTGGCATTCGACGCTCTGCAGAATTATCTAAGACTCTGAAATGCCCTGCTATTACTTTGCCGCAATGGTTAATAGAACAGGGAGGAAAGGATGTTGCGGATTTCTTTAAATTAGGGGGAACAACTGAAGAGCTTAAATCTGTTATTTGTGAGGCTACCACATTATATTTAACACCGCCGTTACAAACCGAAAGAAAAAGTGTTCGAACAGCACTTCAGCGATTGGAGGACGCTAAAAATCTACCAGAAATCCAAAAGATGTTCGATGTATTTCTACATTCCGGCGAATTAGCGATCCTATTTGGCGATACAGGTATTGGTAAAAGTATTTTGGCTGTGGCAATTGCAGATGCGGTTAGTCGGGGAGTTGGTTTACTAACACTCGAAAATCAATATGAGGCTTGCAATGTCATTTATTATGATTTTGAATTGTCAGATAAACAATTTCAAAAGCGGTACAGTGATAATAAGGGAACCATGCATCAGTTTAGTAACAATCTTTATACTGATAATGTCGATTTTACTGAACTTGTCATAGACCGCAATAATAGGTTCGAACAAGTATTGTTGGAAAAAATTAAAACTGATATTATTGATGTTGATGCCAAACTAATTATAATAGATAATATAACATTTTTAAGCGCACAAACATCATCTGACGTGCAGGTGGCCATGGAATTAATGAAGTTATTAAAGCAGCTTAAAACCGACTTAGGAATTACAATCCTTGTGCTGGCACATACACCCAAAATGCCCAATCATCAATCGTTAACTATTAACCACTTAGCTGGCAGTAAACAGCTTAGTAACTTTGCAGATACCGTCTTTGCAGTTGGTGTTTCTAGTGCTGACTGCGGTTACCGATACATTAAACAAGTTAAACCAAGTAGAAGTGGTGAACATAAATATGATGCCAGTAACGTGTTAAAGTGCGAGTTGCTTCGTAACGAAGCCGATGAAACATTATTAACGTTTCAGTTTATTGAGTTTTGCGATGAAACTTCATTGTTAGCACCTGCGGCTGAGGAATACGAACTTAAGGCCGAAGCATGTTTATGGCAGAAAAAAGGGCTTACGATACGCGAGATCGCTCGGCAGCTTAATGTTAGTAAGTCAAAGGTCGGAAGATGGTTAAAGCCGGCTTAAGCTAAAAAAACTAATACCTCAAAAGGTTCTGTCGATACCCGGCAGAACCTTTATATTTATGTAATTTATTCCAATTATATATCTCACCAAGTTGACCAACATGGAAGAACCTGACGAACTTGATAACCATATAGATACGCTTATCAATGCTGAACTAACTAAATTAGTGGCCGAAAAAATTGCGCGATATACCTGCCATTTTTTGAAACAAGATGCTTCAAAAAGGCTGGTGCCATTTGCTTCAGGAGTGTTGGCAGAATTAGGTGGTAATTACTATATATTAACAGCCTCCCATGTTATTGAGGATTGGTCGGATTCTAATAAGCTGTTTGTAGAAATCCATGGTGGTCATGTTTCAGTAGTTGGCAAAGCATACGGAACAGAGGAGACAGAAGATAAACTTGATATTACTTACATAAAGTTAAAACCTGCTATCGTGCCTTTATTAAAAGCCTGGTATCAATTTCTTACTCTTGATAAATTCCTTGAACATAATAAATCATTATTGGAAGCGAATTATTGCGCTTATGGTTATCCTGTAGCTTACCAGAAAAGAAAGGATGATCAATTAAAGCCTCTGGGTGTGGCACACTGGGGCAAACCAAGTCAGGATAAGGTTTTCTTTCATTATGGTTTTAACCCAATGGCACATTACGTAATTGATATTCAAGGAAAGGCAACAAATACAAAGACTGGTGTACACGAAAAAATCCATTTAGAACATTATGGTTTGAGCGGCGGCGGTCTTTGGTACACTAAAGTGGATTATAAACGGGATAAATTTATTTCTGATGCTCGGTTAATAGGTATTATGATTGAATTTAGAAAGGGTAAATATAATAGCCTTATTGCTAATAGAATAGAAGTTATCTTGGCAGCGATCCAATTACATGAGGGCCTCAAAATAATACCAGAAAAAAAACGCTTTGTAAAATTATTTAAGAAAGCTAAAAGAAAATAATGATTGTCCCACTTGTCCTGCTGTCCACCTTCATAAATGGGACAGAGCACAATGGATTGCTACATTAGATTAGTTAAAACAAGCATTTAATATGTCCCACTTTTAATAAATGCCGTAATGGGACGTGTATTCTTTTTGGGACAAACTGCGGTTATAATTCTTTTAAAGAATATTGAATTAATATTAGCAATTATAAAATTATTGCAACCAAACTTTCTAACGAAATAAGTCATTAAGTAGGATAATTATAATAGTTGAGATATTTTTTTTTGAGTCTTAATTAACGTCTAATATTGTGTAATCAACGTTGAGAATTAACAAAATTAATATCACTTAAAAAATTAAAAATGGAATTTGAAATACAAAATGCACAAGAATGGATTAAAATCCAAGCAGCTTTATTTAATAACAACATGCCCGAATACAGGGAGTGGGTAGATAAATCAGAAATTATTAAAGTTTTAAATTTAATAGGTAAAATAAAAGATTCCAATCATGTGCTTTTCCCCACAAGCGGCGGACTCGATTTAGAAGGTGCAAAAAACTCGTACGAAAAAGGTTGTATTGAACTTGACTTTAAATATACCTATATAGTAAAACCATCACGATTATTGTTTCAAGCTTTCAAGGATAAACCAGAATGGAATTATTTTTGGTTAGAAACAGAAGAATTAACTCCTTCTGGAATTTATGAATACGACAACGAACCATTTGAAACTGAAGAAGTTCTTGAACTTTCTCAGGGTTATTATATTTCGATGGCGCATGAGGAAACTAAAGAATATAATGGTGAAGAATTGCCAAAGACAGCTCGGATAGTCATAAGAGCCTCAAAGGGCGCTTACTTGATAGTACAAAAATCCGGGCCATATAATGATAATCCGTTAACCTACGATGGTTTTCATAATACCATGGATTATAAAGAATTTTATCAATTTATTACAAAAGTCGCAATATTATAAAATACCTATATAATTTTGTGTTATTTACTAAGTTGTCTCATTGTCCCAACGATTAAACCGATACGTTGGGACAATTTATTTTAATAGATTGCCATAACCAACTTATGTCATACCGCAATATAGCACTCATACGGCAGGATTCTTTCCGAATATAATTTTAGTCGAAAAATTAAGAGAGATGCAGTATATCAGCTCTATTGCCGCTATCGGCTCTCAATAGATTTATTTCAAATAAACTTTTATTTTCCCACCTGTTTTTTCGCCTCTTGGATATATTAAGACAAAAGCATTATAGGTAGTATCAAAAAAATCATATTGAAAGTCTACTAAGCCTTCTCTTGTAGTCAAAGTGATATCGCAACCGCAACGGAATTTCTTCTTAAAATAATAGTCTTGAAGAAATGGCCAATTAATGCCAAACTCCAACGGCCAATTAATGATACCGAAGTGCTTTGTAAATTTTGACGATTGAAAATAATCTCTAAACTTACAATTGGCAACTTCTCCTTTTGCACTAACCTCTCTTAAAACAAGAAGACTACACCTGGTATTCGACTTTTCAACATATCTCCTTATAGTTGCATGGTTAGAGCCCCCAAATTTCTTGGCGAGAGCCATGGCGCTTTTAATGCCAAATTCCAATTTATCCATCTCATTTTCAAAATGATCTAATTGAAATAATGTGGATGAGGCAAATACATTGGCTTCAGCTTCAAATTCTACCCTATGATTAAAATCAAGTGTTTTATCATCATCTAAAAATTCTGTAGTTTGATTTTGCCAAGGCAAAATACCATGGGCAACTTCATGTAATTTTACGAAATTCTTTTTCTGATCTGGCAAGCTTAAATCTAAGTAGATACTCTTATCACTTCTGTCAAATAATCCTCTAATTTTTGACAAGGCATTCTTCAATGCGTCTGAAGCTTTTGATAAATATCCATGATGGATTTGCGACACATCAATATCTGAATTCACCATTAAATCAGAGTAATTAACGATCTTATCTACTGGTGTAGGATATACTCCCCAACTCTTACTTGACTTCAAAATATCGTAAGAAATTGTTTCGATGTCTTTCAGAATGTGTTGCTCAACCATTTTTCTTTTTGTAACGCAGGAATCGTAAATAATCCATAAGTGCTTGTTCTTCTTCTGCGCTTAAAGGCTCTGCTGATAATGCCACCGAATTTAAAAGATTTGTTTTTTGCGCGTTCGATTCTTTAATAACACCTGCCGCAAAAAGCAAATTTTCAATATCTATATTATATACTTGAGATAACTTATGCAAAACATTGGCAGACGGCTTTTTTATTTTAGAGTTTTCAACTTGACTCATGTATGCGTTTGAAATGCCTGTTGCTTCTTCAACCTGCTTTAGCGTAAAGCCAGCAAGCTCTCTGGCTTCTTTTAACGTTTCCCCTAATGATTTCATAGTTTTTTTGCAAATATAAATAATTCTAAGTAGAATAAGAGTAATAAATTTTAATTATAAGTAAAATTATCATATCTAAGTCATTAAATATAATTATATTATCTAATTATAAATCTAATTAGAATAATTAATTAGATTTGCGACATGATAAATTTAAATGACGACCACGAAAGTGGCAAAGCGGAAGAACTGGAGAGGGAGATCGCCAGGGAAACCAAAGAGATCCATGAACTGGAAGACGTTCTCGGAGAAGAAGTAGCTGAACGTGATAAGCTGGAAAAAGAGCTTGAAGATGAAAAGCGCCATCACGAGTTACACATTTTTGTGAACAAAATTAAGTACACGGAAAAAGATGGCGTTAAACCGGTAATGACCGGTATTGAAATTGTGGAGCTTGTACCAATTAATCCACCAACAAACGCTGACTTAACTCGCGAGGGCTCAGATGAAAAACTTCCTTTGGAAGTTCCGATCCATATCAAGAATGGTGAGTGTTTCGAGGCGATTAGGAAAACGGTTGTAGCTGGTTGATATGGAACAGCAAGAGCCAAAATTTATACCGCGTATTCAAGACGAATTGAAGCGGTTGATGGATGGTAATAAAATAGCAGCAACCTTAATAAAAGAAGGGAGCTGCTATTTTGTAAAGTATCATTCCGTGACAACGTCAGGAAAAATTTTCGGACTATCAGAAACGATTGATGTATTAGTTCCTGTGCCAGACTCTTACCCAACCGCAAATATTGATATGCCTGCACTGCCTGCGGAATCAAAACTTATACCGCATGTTGTTGGTGGAAGCAATCCACAAGGCATTGTAAAGGCAGATGAGCGTGAGTGGCAAGTTCTAAGTTATCATCCTTATGCGAATGGCGGCGGACCTCCATGGAATCCTATGATCCATGGTTTTCACGATTATTATAACCATGTCTATACATGGCTTCACCGATTAATATAAAAAAATGAAACAGAACAAAGCAATTGTTAGAATAACGTCCCCTGAAAATGCAAAACTATGGAATATTATTTTCCAAAGATATCCCGATAAGGAATGGGGAACATTTGTCCGATTTGGTTGGGTTGAAACCAATAAAGGTTTAGTGCTTACTTTAAAGAATATTGACAAACCTGTCGAAAATGATTTAAACGGTAATAATTGGATGACTGAAATAAACAGCCAGTACATACGTAAAATTCTGCGTAACGTTAATAATCATCCTTTTGCTACAGGTTTTGTGCATTCTCATCCTGAAGGGTATGGAACTAATCCCAGCGAACTCGATGATTATATGGAAACATATTGTAGTGATTTATTAAAAGGTTATAATGAACGACCATTTATCAGTTTGATTTTTTCTAAATCTGAGAAAAGGCTTTCGGCAAGTGGTAGAGTTTACTGGAAGGGTCAATGTTTTATAATTGACAGATTTGCGATCGAAAATTATAATGTGTCGTTATATGATTTTGAACCTCTTAAATATTTAGATAAGAATGCGTTACAAAAAACTGCTCGATTGGCTTCTGCTTTTAGCGAAGAATCTGCTCAAATCCTCGCTGGGGCTGTTGTAGGTGTAGTAGGTCAAAGCGGTACTGGTTCTCCAGTTGATGAGTTGTTGTGTAGGGCAGGTGTGGGAAAAATTATTGGGGTAGATGCTGATGTTTTTACTGATTCAAATTTGGAGCGCGTACATGGCAGTGAGTTTGATGATGCGGAAAGAAATTTAAAAAAGGTGCTTATCGCAAAACGACAT
>CAZZUU010000055.1:0-14723 GCA_964657275.1 uncultured Mucilaginibacter sp.
TTTCTGTCTTGATTTTTTTGGTACTTTTTGTATCAAGACAAAAAGGACTAGCCCCCGCGGCAATTGAGCGGGCGGATTATGAATCGAAGACAACGTAAAGTCAGTACCGTATGCCGTATTCAGACAAAAGTTAATTTAGGTTCATGATTTACATGTGTAGCGATTGCTTTCCCGAATTTATCGGGAAAGGCTGTACCTCCCAAAGGGGCGTTGATGAGATTGTGCGGAGAATAATCCAGGTTTCCCGACCTAAATTTGTAGTCTCCGAATCAGAAAAAGACGCTCATCTTTAAAAACTTTCTATATTTGGAAATAACTAATCATAATTTAAACTTTAACCTGAATCACCATGAGAAAAGTAATACCTACTTTGGTCTTGATCTTTATTGCTGTTTCCTGTTTTGCACAAAAGCAGATTTTCGAAAGCCCGAATTTAAAAGCGCAGATATCCAAACACAAAATTGTTGCGATACTACCGTTTAACGTAACAATTTCTTACAAAAAACAACCCAAAAATTATAGCGCAGAAGGCAATAAAGAACAAGAGATAGCCTATTCAAAAAAAATACAAACCAGTATGTACACTTATTTGCTAAGAAAAGCAAGTGATTATACCGTAAGTTTCCAGGACGTAGAGAAAACCAATATTTTACTAAGGAAAGCCGGCGTTTATGATAAACTCGACGAAACAACCAAAGATGATATCGCCAAAATTTTAGGAGTAGATGCAGTAATAGGTGGAGACTTTACTTCTGAGCAAACTAAATCAGAAGCTGCTGCGCTAGGGATGATGGTTCTAACAAGCGGATTTGGTGGTAAAACCGGCGACGGAAGCCTGGTGATGAATATTAACAATGGTACTGACGGCGAATTGTTGTGGCGCTTTACTAAAACGATGACTGAGGGACTGGAAACCTCTACCGATAACCTGATAGAAAAAATGATGCGTAAAGTTTCAAGAAACTTCCCGTACGAAAAGTAGTAGATTTTGCTGCAGCAAACACAATATTTAGAAAGGCCGGGCATTGTCCCGGCTTTTCTGTTCATACACATGTCATTTGAAAATGGCGAACCGGGTTAGTGGGGTCATAATTAAGTGTAATATTTTGCTATCCGAAGTTGAAACCAGCCGGTGATTGTATTTCCTAGTTACACAATGACCTTAATTTCAACGTGTGGCTCGTCCCCGGGCCGTTAGAAGACCTGCCATTTGGAGGTGTAGAAATGATTGACGAAACCTCGCCGTTACGATAGGTATAGGCGTTACTGGTAGTTAATGTATCGCGTGGATAATATACATTATAGTTATAGTACGGCGCGGTATAAGTATAAGCCACCTGGAAGTTATTTTTTGAAAAGGATTTGCTGTAGTCGAAAATATTGTAGGCAAAGTCGAAAGGGAGCTGATAGTACGGATTAGGATAACTATCATATTTATTATAAGTATAAGCCGATGTGCCGGTTTGGTCGACTACGCTGATCAGGTTGGAATTGCCATCATAGCTCAACGTATAGGAAACACTGGGTGTCGACTGCAAAGTGATGTTGTCGGCAATCTGCGTGTAAGTGATAAGCCTGCCTGCCTGGTCATATTTATAAGCGCTATGTACTATCAGCGTGCTGCCCATGTAATAGCGGCTGCCTGTAAGCGTAGCCCCGGCATAGTCGTACTCGGAAGTGGTGTAAGGATTGCTGCTGGTATTGCTTCCCAGCGAGAAATACGATTTTACCATATTGCCATGCAGATAGGTAAACGAATCGCTGGATGTTACCGCCTGGCCGCTATAGGATACGTGTTTCTGTAGTTGGTGGTCGGAATTATAGTAATATCGGTCGTCGAGAATAAAGCCCGGCGGCGATATGTTCGCAGAATCGCGTACAGCGAAATCATAACAATTGTTAGCGGTTGCATTTTTATCTTTTTTGCAGCAGTATAAAAATAGTAATACGACGAAGAGTGACAAACGAAGGATATTATTCATTGCTATATTAAACATACAGTAGCTTCAAGCTATGGGTTTCAGGAATTAAATATAGAAATTTGTTGCTGTATACAATACCTGCCCTATTGATTAGACAACGATGGCTAACATAAAGCGCAGAAATGTGATTTCTATCATCAATTTTTGTGTATCAAATCACGGTTAATGCAGCAATAATTGGGCAATTTTGATTAATATAAATTATTAATCATGGCAATTTACCTGTATACGCACATTCATCAAATTGATGAGCCAGCCCCCCGCAAAATGATTGCAAACAACCAGGTTGCTTTTATCAGTAAAAATGGTAAAAAAACACTTTACTGGTTTTTACTCACTGCACTGCTGGAGGCACTATTGTTTTTGCCGTTGCCGCTGATATTGATATTGTTTTATAACGCCCCGGCTATTGTGCTTGCCATAACCTGCGGTTTGTTTTTATTAACACTGATGCGGACGTTCCTGGTCCAGGTTTGCGCACGATAACCGTCGCTTTTATAAAAGCAAATTTCGATCCAGTCCTTAAACAAATAGCTGTGGCCTAAAAGCATCGGGCAACCTGGTATATCACCCTTATCTTATATCATTCCTATACTAATGCGCCCCAATTTTTTGACACAGGTCATATTTTCAGGTAACTATCGTCATTTATTTGAGCAAAGCAAATGTTCAATTTTACCGTATCATAAATCGAAAATATTATGAAGACGACAAAACAGGATCCGCAGCTGGAAACGGAATTACAGGAGCTGTATATTTTAAGTAAGCATTGGACGTCAGACATCGGCTTTGCTGAAGATGAAATTAAAATTTTAAAAGACTTACTTGACAAACATCTTAATCATTTTGAAAAATTGCAATTGGATGAAGCTAGTGACTTTTATAAAATGCTTGTGCTGCAGGATGTAGTTGTTTTGGAAACTAAAAAGAAAATATCGGAATTTTTACAGTTCATAAAACCTTTTGTTACCGGCTCGGAAAACGAAATAGAGATCAATTTGATAGAAAAGTTTGCCGTATTGAATACCGACATACAACACCTGTTGAACGGGGTTAAACAAATTAAGAAATCCATATTCTTTTTTATTGAAACGGTGTTGAAAACCGAATTAACCTCTTTTTTAAACCAGATTTAGGCGAAGGTGACTTTACAATAAAAATTAAAAACAATGATCGAACCTGTTTATATCACTGCTAACGACGCGGTGAAATTTGTTGAGCCCGGCAACCGGGTATTTATACACGGTGGCGCTGCAACGCCTTCGCACCTGGTTAAAGCTTTACAGAACCGGCATCAAGAACTCCATGGCGTTGAACTGGTAAGCATTACTACCTTAGGCGATGTTAACTTCGACCGCCCCGAACACAGAAAATCCTTTTTTTTGAATTCGCTTTTTGTTTCGGCTGCCACGAGGGCAGTGGCCAATAGTGAAGATGGCGATTACGTGCCCATTTTTTTAAGCCAGATCCCGCAGCTATTCCGTAAAAACATTTTGCCGATAGATGTGGCGTTAATACAGGTTTCACCGCCCGACGCCCATGGCTTTTGTTCATTAGGCACCTCTGTTGATATTGCAAGGGCCGCCGTTGAAACAGCGAGATACGTGGTGGCCCAGGTTAACCCCCTGATGCCCCGTACTCACGGCGACGGTTTTATACATGTAAAAAGAATGGATGCTATGGTTTGGCATAATGCCGAACTGCCTGAAGTGGATTATTCCTTTGAAGTAAATGATACGGTTAAAAAGATCGGTTATAATATTGCTTCCCTGGTTGAAGACGGCGCAACACTGCAGCTCGGCATCGGCAGCATTCCCGACCAGGTTTTAAAGAACCTTACCAATCATAAAAACCTTGGCCTTCACTCTGAAATGATCTCTGACGGCGTTATTCCGCTTATCCAGAGCGGCGTTATCAATAACAGTCAGAAAAAGTTAAATATAAGGCATTCCGTAACGGCCTTTTTAACAGGTACGCGAAAGTTATATGATTTTGTGAACGATAACCCCGCCGTAAGGGTAATGGAGATCAACTACGTGAATGATACCGCAATTATCAGGCAAAATCCTAAAGCAACTGCGATCAACAGCGCCATAGAAATTGATCTTACAGGCCAGGTATGTTCAGATTCTATTGGCACCTACCAATATTCAGGGATAGGTGGCCAGATGGATTTTATTCATGGCGCGTCGTTATCAGATGGTGGTATGCCTATTATCGCGCTGCCTTCACAAACCAATAAAGGCATTAGCCGCATCGTGCCCATTTTAAAGGAGGGCGCAGGTGTGGTAACTACACGCGGACATGTACACTGGGTTGTTACAGAGTACGGCATTGTTAACCTTTTCGGTAAGAGTCTGAAACAACGCGCTCATGCACTTATTGAAATTGCTCATCCCGATCATAGAGAAATGCTGGATCGCGCTTATTTTAAAAGGTTTGAAAAAGTATAAAGTCTTACCCGGGCTGATTGAAGTATACTGAAGGATTTTGAAATAATAAATCAATTATAAATCTAATTTTTTAAGTCATGAAAACTATACTTGTATTAACCGATTTTTCTGCCAAGGCAGATCATATCGCACATTACGCGCTTAGACTTGCGCAAAAAGTGAAAGCTAATCTATTATTGTGCAATATAGTGCCGGTTCCCGCAGAGCCTGCATTTGCACTTGCCGCGTGGCCTACCACAAACCACGAAGGCTTTGAAAAAGAAAGCACCAACGCGCTTAACGAATTAACTGGCCGCTTAAACAAAAAATTAGATGCAATATTAGCGAACGGAACATTCAGGCCAGTTATTAACCACTGCATTAAAGCGGGAACGGTAGCCGAAACGGTCGATAAAATAACCTCGGATCCCAATTTATTAATGGCTATTGTGGGTATGCATAGCGCCGGCGGCCTTACCACTTTTTTATTGGGCGACCATGCCAATGAAATCATCGAAAATGCGAAATGCCCTGTTTTGGTGGTTCCGTATCAATTTCCATTCAAAAATTTCAGTAAAATTTCATTTGCCAGCGACCTTACGCACACAAGTATGGATATATTACATAGTTTATATGGTTTCACTAAATATTTTGATTCAGAGGTTTTAATTACGCACGTTACCGATGATAAAGCTGTTAATATTGAGCAGTTGAACAACGAAAGTAACTTTTTTAATCCTGGCCCGGCTGGCATTAATTTCGCCAAGGTTCGTTACAGATCTATTAAAAACAAAAGTGTAACCGCCGGGCTTGACTGGCTAACGGAACAAACTGATATTGACCTTTTGGTGCTGGTACATAGAAGGCGCAATTTTTTTCAAAAAATATTTGAAGGCAGTGTAACCCAACGGCTGGCTGATCATCTCGTCAAACCTATGCTGGTTTTTCCGGGGTCAAGAGCGCATGATACGCTTCCCGTTTTTTAACGATACCTTTTTCTATTGATTTCCTAAAATGAGAATGTGTCCGTCGTAATGGCGGGCACATTTATTTTATAGCAACGTGATAGGGTTGTATCTAATCGATTGAAAGACTGCTGATATTCTTTTCAGTTAAATTGAAATTCAGGTCATCATAATGCGCTTCGCGATAGGCTATCAAAAGGCCTAAACTCTTTTCGCCTTCATCAATGAGTTTTGATATATACCCTAATGCCCCGGCTTTGGCAAATTCCATCGCTTTAACCTGCGATATAAAACCATATACCATAAAGTTAGCTGCCGGAATTGAAAAAGCAGGGTTCTGCTTAGAATTTAAATTGCACGCGGTTTTAATTTCAAGGCAGGTTAGTTGAAACGGTTTAAAGTCATTGGTTGAAACCTTAAGTACCGCTGTTTCATTTTTATGTACGGTATAAAATTTACAGTAGGGCTTGTATATTTTCCTGGGTTTCAAATCAACACCGGATAAAAAAGCAAGGCCATTAAGTTCCGCTGGTTCGGGCATCTTCACCGGAAGAAAAACTGCATTTTCTTCGTCTTTTGAATATTTAGTCAATAAAGCCGTGGTTTTCATACACTATGAATTAATAGGGTAAAGTTGCAGCAAAAGCACCACCCATAAAATGATACGCATCATTTATATACGCCATCGCCGTCATTTTCTACAGGAGCAGCGCAGTCTACATTTGATCAACATAAAACAAATGAAAATGAAAAACTTTAACAGACAGATTTCAGCCATCGCTATTGTAATAGCTGCAATTTTATTTAGCGCAATGCCCCAGGGGTTATTGGCACAAACAAACTACAAGTTAATACCCGGCAAGGACGCTACCATAAAAGTGCTGGGGTCGTCAAACATACATGATTGGACCATGGCATCTTCCGCTATGGAAAGTCGTGGCGAATTCAAGTTTGATGACGGGAGCTTTCGTTCATTGTCGGAGTTCAGTTTTTCTATTGATGCTAAAAGCCTGAAGAGCGAGCATGAATCAATGGATAACCGCACTTATAAAACCATCAAGGCCGACCAATACCCAACAATTAGCTATAAGCTTAATTCGGCAGTGATAACATTGCTTCAAAAAAACAAATACATGATTAAAGCGACGGGCGATCTTACTATAGCCGGCACTACTCAAACTGTAGTACTCAATGTTACCGCAGTTGTTAACCCCGATAACACCATCACTTGCACAGGTTCGCAAAAAATAAAGTTAACAGATTACAAAATTCAACCGCCAAGCTTTATGCTTGGGGCCATGAAAGTAACTAATGACCTTACTATACAATTCAATTTATTATATAAAAATAATCAACTCATTACTAAAAATTAATATCATGAAAACTAAATTTTATAATATAATTGGCGCAGTTGCTATTGCCGGCTTAAGCCTAGTAAACACCGCAGCAAAAGCCCAGGAAACCATACAATATTATCGCCCTAACGATATGCGCGGTATAAATGTATTTGAAACCTCTAAAATAGATACCGTTAAATTTACCGGCCTGAAAGTTAAGGTGGGTGGTAATTTTGAACTCACTTTCCAGGCGCTGGGACAAAGCAATACGGCTGCCCCTTTAACAAAAACCGGGTTTACCGGCAATGTAAACAGCTTAATGCCGCTCACACACGCATTTCAACTGCCGATGGCAAATTTGAATGTTGATGTTCAGCTGGCTGATGGTATCCGGATGAACCTTACCCAATATCTCGCCTCAAGGCACCATGAGGATACCTGGGTTAAAGGAGGTTATATCCAATTTGATAAATTACTTTTCCTTCACAGCGATCTTGTCAATAATATCATGAAGAGCGTTACGATCAGGATAGGCCAAAATGACGTTGACTATGGCGATCAGCACTACAGAAGAAGTGACGGAGGTAACACTATCTACAATCCATTTATAGAAAACTACATCATGGATGAGTTTTCTACAGAACTGGGCGCTCAATTCTACTACTTCAACAAATCCGGTTTGTTTCTTATGGGTGGCATTACCGATGGTGAATTGAATGAAACAGTTGTAGCATCAACTAAAATTGACGCCGAAACCGGTCAACTCAACAAATATGATCCTGCTTTCCTTGGAAAAATTGGTTTTGACAAACAGCTTAATAAGGATTTCAGGTTTAGAATAACCGGATCATTCTACACAGTGAATAGCGATAATAGCAATACCCTGATGGGTGGCGACCGTACCGGGTCACATTATTTCAACGTAATGGAAAACCAGGCCGTGGCAAATGCAACAACATTGAGTGATGCGGTTGACTATAGCCCGTTTTCAGGCAGGTTAAACCCAGGTTTCAGCGAAGAAATCCATACCTATATGGGTAACCTGTTTTTAAAATACAAGGGGCTTGAATTTTTCGGAACAATTGAAGATGCTAAAGGCCGGGCTATTACAGAAACCAGTGATCGCAAGGCAACACAATATGCAGCTGATTTAATTTACAGGTTTCCTGCCGATCAGCAAAACTTCTGGGTAGGCTTTCGTTACAACACCGTAAACGCACAACTCGCCGGGATGACAACAAACGTTACCGTTAACCGCGAAGCCGGTTCATTCGGCTGGTTCTTAACAAAAAACATAATGACAAAAGTTGAATATGTAAACCAGGAATATGATGGCTATCCATCTAACAATATCCTGAACGGAGGCAAATTTAAAGGAGTAGTGGTTGAGGCTTCCATCGGATTTTAATTGTTTGTTTTATGAATGCTTAGTAAAATAAGCAAAAACCTCCGGTCGACAGCCGGGGGTTTGTTTTTGAGCCCTTGCTGAATTATGATGCCGATCATTTTACCCGGTGACGGCGGTCATTTGTTCTGTTCCTCTCAAACATCACCTTTATATCATCTGATTTTAACTTTTTTAAAATGAAAAAAATCCTTATTTCGGGGCTGATTGCCGGATGTATCCTGTTCATTTTTAGCTATGGCGGCCTTTTCCTGGCAGTGAGATTTTTTCCCAGTCTGTTTGTTGAATACAATAACCCACTGTTTAATTCCGATGGCAGCAGAGATCTGCTTTTTTACCTGCATGCCTTTATCTTCAGTTTTGCGCTGTCGTGGTTCTGGGATAGGTTCAAGGGCTTATTTAAAGGGACACTTGTTTTAAGGGGATTTGAATTTGGTTTAGTCTATTCGGTAATAGCCCTACTGCCCGTTATGTGGATATCGTTCAGCGCTTTGGATATTACCGTGGCGATGGTGTTAAGCTGGTTTTTATATGGCTTGGTGCAGGCAATTATTGCGGGGCTGGTATTTGCAAAAATTAACCCCTGATAAAACCAAACGGCGATGCTATATAAAAACTTCTTATGGATCAACCCCTTGTTCCTTTTACTAACGAGCTTTATTTTGCCCCGGCATATGAGCCCCGCATCCGAAACAAAAAAATGGGTCATCAGTCAAAACAGCAATCTGCGTGTTAACGGAAGTACCAATGTAAATAAGTTTACCTGCGAAATTTTGGCTTATGATCAAACGGATACGCTTACTATAAATAAAAGTAAAGGCGATAGGGAAATTGTTTTGTCGGGGAGTATTAGCCTTAAAGTGCAAAGTTTTGATTGCCATAACTCCATCATGACGCACGATCTTCAGAAAACCTTAAAGGAAAAACAATATCCCTGCCTGCATATCAGCTTTTTGTCATTGAGCAAACTACCTGAACTAAGCGCCAGGCCCGAACCTATAACCGGCAAAGTAGATATTGAAATTGCCGGTACGCGCAAACGTTTCGATATTAACTACCTGATTTCCGTGGACGCTCAAAAAAACATTCATTTATTGGGATCACAGGATATAAACTTTTCTGATTTTAACCTCAAACCACCCCGGAAATTAGGTGGCCTGATAAAAACCGACGATAAACTCAGCGTCGATTTTCATTTAAAAATGAGGACAATAGAGTAAGAGCAACTGTATGCGGTTGATAAATTTCTTAATCTTCCCGTTATCACGAGCTAAACCGATGAATATAGAATCAATTAGTGATAACTATCATTCTTTACCATAAGCCACATCATTAATCCCGGCGCCATATATCCATAGCTTTACTAAACAATTAAAACATCAAATCATGGAAAGTTTAATTTTAGAAAAAGTTGCACCATCAAATGGCGCAAAAGTGCCTGTAGCTGATAAAGCCAACAGCATGAAAGCATTGGTTTATCATGGCCCCGGGCATAAAGCATGGGAAGATCATGCCAGGCCCGTAATTATAAAAACAACAGATGTTATTGTAAAGGTGCTCAAAACCACCATATGCGGAACTGATTTGCATATTATGAAGGGCGATATGCCCGAAGTTGCTGAGGGGAGAGTTTTGGGTCATGAAGGTGTTGGTATAATAGAAGAGGTTGGAAGTTCTGTAAGTAATTTTAAAGTAGGCGACCATGTGATTATTTCGTGCGTTACCTCCTGCGGCAAATGTGAGTATTGCAAAAAAGGGATGTATTCGCATTGCGAAGATGGCGGATGGATTTTAGGCTATATGATTGATGGGGTACAGGCCGAATATGTGAGGATACCTTATGCCGACAACAGTTTATACCCTATTCCGGCAGGTGCCGATGAAGAAGCGCTGGTAATGCTGAGCGATATTTTACCAACGGGATTTGAATGCGGCGTGTTAAACGGCCAGGTAAAACCAGGCGATACTATCGCCATTGTAGGCGCTGGTCCGGTAGGTATGGCTGCATTGTTAACCTCCCAATTTTATACCCCAGCAGAAATTATTGTGATAGACCAGGATGATAACCGGCTGGAAGTAGCAAGAACATTTGGTGCAACTCATACAATTAACAGTGCTGCTGAAAATGCCGTTGAAAAGATAATGAGCCTTACCAACGGGCGAGGCGTAGATACCGCCATAGAAGCTGTTGGCGTACCTGCAACTTTTGAACTATGCCAGGATATTATTGGGGCAGGGGGACATATTGCAAATATTGGGGTTCATGGCAAAAGTGTAACACTTCACCTCGAAGCTTTATGGGACAGGAATATCTCAATCACCACAAGGTTGGTTGATACCGTTACTACACCTATGCTGTTAAAAACAGTGCAATCAAAAAGAATACAGCCCAACAAGTTAATTACCCACCGTTTTAAACTCGATCAAATGATAGAGGCTTATGAAACGTTTGGGAATGCAGCCAAGGAAAAAGCCTTAAAGGTGATTATAGAAAGTTAGCGATAAACTGTCTTTAGGGCAGGAGTATTTTTTTGGTTTATTTAGGGTGTTATGCTTACGCACTTCGGCATAACGCCCTTTTTTATTGATTTTTTCAACGGAATAATACAAAGTAAGGGCCTAATGCAAAAAAGACCGTCTCAATCAATGAAACGGTCTTTTTTTATAGTATCAGAGATATTTCCTCTTTTAACCTAATTAACTAAGTCAACTCATTCAACCCAATCAATTAACTCCACTTACCTCAAATCCTTCTTCCCGAAGTCGACGATTACCGGTGTTGCAATACAGATAGACGAATAAGTACCGAAACATACCCCGATCAGCAACGCGAACGAGAAACCACGGATAACATCGCCGCCGAAAATAAACAGTACCAATAATATCAATAATACGGTTAACGCGGTGATAATTGTACGGCTTAAGGTATTGTTGATGGCATCGTTAATTACCGTTTTAGGATCATCCGTTTTGGCATGATGCAGGCTCAGGAACTCGCGGATACGGTCGAACACCACTACGGTATCGTTGATGGAGTAACCGATTACCGTTAATATAGCTGCTATAAATGACTGATCAATATCCAGTGAAAACGGCAGCACATCCTTAAATATCGAGAAAAACGAAAGCACCATCAGCGCATCGTGCGCTGTTGCAAACATCGCACCCAAACTAAACTGCCATTTACGGAAACGTATCAGAATATAAGCCGAAATAATAATGATGGCGAACAATACCGTTAATGCAGCAGATTTTTTCAATCCGTTTGCAATTGTCGGTGCTACTTTTTGTGAACTAACAATATCTGCCGCAGTAATATGCGTTTTAGGGTTGGCATCAAGCACCTCTATCAGCTTCGCCTGAACTTTAGCGTCGGCGTTTGACGCATCGTCATTAATCAGGTATTTGGTGGTTATGCTAATGTCGGTACCAAAGGTTTTAACCTCGTTACCTTCACCCAAATTCTTATTAACCAATGGCCTCACATCTTCGGTAGTCACGTTTTTATCTGCAAACCTCACGATATAGGTACGGCCGCCCACAAAATCAACACCGTAGTTAAACCCTTGTGTAACCATTGATATTACTCCGATCACGATAAACGAAACGGAGAAGATATAGAATTTGAAACGGTTTTTTACAAACGCATAATTGGCGTTTTTAAAGGTATGAGAGCTCCATGGGTTCGAAAACTTGATGTCCCATCCTTTTTCGAGCATGAATTCAAAAATAAGCCTTGAGATCAGCAACGAACAGAATAATGAAGTAATGATACCGATCATTAAAGTGATGGCAAATCCTTGTATTGGTCCTGTACCAAAAACATACAGGATCAACCCTGTTAAGAAGGTACTGATGTTTGAATCGAGAATTGATGACAGTGCATGTTTAAAACCATCTGCAACGGCTAACCTGACTGACTTCCCAAGCGCAAGTTCCTCTCGCACCCGCTCATAGATCAGTACGTTAGCATCTACCGATATACCCAGTGTGAGTACTATACCGGCTACACCCGGCATGGTTAATACCGCACCAAGGCTGGTTAACACCCCCATCAGGAAGAAAATGTTGATGATAACCGCAACCACCGCAACAGTACCCGCACGGTTATAATAAGCGATCATAAATACCAGCACCACCAGCAAGCCAACGAGGCTTGATATTAAACCGGCGTGGATAGCCTCAGCTCCCAGCGATGGCCCAACTACTGCTTCGGCAACGATGTGGGCCGGTGCAGGTAAACGGCCCGCTTTTAATACGTTGGCAAGGTCATTTGCTTCATCAACGGTAAAGTTACCTGAGATAGAAGAAACGCCGCCCGGTATCGGGTTATCTACGCGGGGTGCTGAATAAACATTATCATCCAGTACAATAGCTATGGACTGGTGGTTTTGAGGATCGGCGCAAGCCGCCGTTGTAATAGCGCCCCATTTATCCGCACCTTGCGAATTCATCACCATGGTTATTTCGTTGGCACCTTTGGGATCAACATCTTTTCGCGCATCGGTAATAACATCACCTATTAATGCAGGGCCGTTATCAGCTCCAGACAACTTTATCGCGTATAGCTGAAATACTTTAGTTTTATCCTCCGGTTTAACCGACCAAAGGAATTTCATATTCTGAGGGATAGTCGCTTTTACTTCCGGACTGCGCAAATATGAATTTACTTTAGCCGTGTCTTTAACGTCAGCACGGCCAACAATTGGGCCTGGAGCCAGCTCACTTTGTCCATTTTGTCCCTGGTAAACCATTGGGCGTAATAAAGCAAATAATGGGAACTGATCGGCCAGTTGGTTTTTACCTCCTAATGCTGATACCGAAGTATCTTTACCGGCGTTCTTTTTAACCTGGCTCAATAAAGATAATGCGCCTTTAGTAGTTGTTGTATCCTTTTTTGCTACGGCCGGTTTGGCAGCCGGTTTTGTTAAACCGGCAAGGCCTGTTTTAGCTGTCGCTTTAGTAGTGTCTTTTTTAACACTGTCCTTTTTTGCTGCTTTGTTTTTTGCAGCAATCAGGCTATTGATATTGGTAAGCAGTTGGTAAACCTGGCTGTTATCAAAGGTTTGATAAAACTCAAGTTTGGCAGTTCCTGATAACAGTTTGCGAACACGCTCGGGATCTTTAACACCCGGTAGCTCAATCAAAATACGGTCGGTACCTTTTTGCAGTTGGATGTTGGCATTGGCAACACCAAACTGGTCGATACGGGTATTCAGGATGGTATAAGATTGCTGTACTGCAACACTTGCCTGGTCTTTCAGGTAACTTTCAACCTCGCTGTTTGAAGCATTGAACTTTAGGTGATCCTGGTTGTCTTTTGTAGAAAATATAGCTGCCAACCTTCCGCTTGGGTTAAGCTTTTCATATTCGCTTACAAATAACGAAATATAATCCTGCTGGCTGGTGATCGCATCGGTTGTGGCAGCAGCAAGCGCCTGGTTAAATACTGGGTCGGTATTATCATTTGATAATTTCTTCACCAGCTCATTAAGCGATATCTGCATGGTTACGCTCATACCGCCTTCCAGGTCGAGCCCGAGGGCAAGTTCCCGTTGTTTTACGTATTGATAATCGTGACCTATGAGAGGATATACCGGTTTTGAGGATATCGAATCCAGGTAAGCCTTTAATTTCGCCGTGTCGCCCTTGGCATGTAATTGCGCATCATTTTCAACTTTATGGGCCACCCAAGTAAATGATAGCTGGTATAAACATACAGCAGCTAACAATATGGCAAAAAATTTAACAACCCCTTTACCTTGCATCTTTAAAAATATATGTAATTAATTAGTTTATAAGCCTTTTAAACAAGACGGCAAATCTAATAAAATTTCGCAAGCATGAAATTATTAATTAAAACAAAATGAAGGCGGGAAAATGGTGAAAGCGGAAAGGTAAAAGGCGTAGGGTTTTGAATGGTGAACACGTTGTAGAGACGCGATACTTCGCGTCTAAAGAAAGAAAAACGCCGACGGTTTATGTGAAAATAGAGAGCGACGCAAAACTTTGCGTCGAACTTTGTTATTTTTGCGCGCTATGAACATTTCTAAACCATACCTGCCAAACGAGATTGAGGATAAGTGGTACAGCTATTGGCTAAAGCACGACTTTTTTAAGTCGGTGCCTGATGAGCGCGAACCTTACAGCGTAGTAATGCCGCCGCCAAATGTTACCGGCGTGCTGCACATGGGGCACATGTTAAATAATACGATACAGGATGTGTTGGTTCGGCGTGCGCGCATGCAGGGCAAAAATGCCTGCTGGGTACCGGGAACTGATCATGCAAGTATAGCAACAGAGGCGAAGGTAGTGGCTATGCTTAAAGAAAAAGGCATTTCCAAGAAAGACATCACCCGTGATGAGTTTATGAAATATGCTTGGGAATGGAAAGAAAAATACGGCGGTATCATCCTTGATCAGTTAAAAAAACTCGGCGCATCATGCGATTGGGACCGTACACGTTTTACAATGGATGACGACCTTTCGGAAGCGGTGATCGATACGTTTATCCATTTTTATAAAAAAGGCCTCATTTACCGTGGCATACGGATGGTGAACTGGGATCCGCAGGGTAAAACTGCGGTTTCCGATGAAGAGGT
>CAZZUU010000056.1:0-14547 GCA_964657275.1 uncultured Mucilaginibacter sp.
GGTTTAGCCAAAAAGCTCCATTTCATCCCGGTTGGGAAACCGGCGCCACCACGGCCACGCAAGCCTGATTTTTTAACCTCCTCAACAATAGTCTCGGGCGACATGGTTTTCAAAGCCTTCTCCACCGACGCATAACCACCCTTTGAGCGATAGGTATCAAACGTATTTATACCCGGTACGTTAATATGTTCTAAGAGTAATTTGCGTCCCATACTGTTAGTAAATCCTTTTGTGGTGCTTATAATAATTAATATGCCTGATGATACAACTTGCGAAAGCTATCACTACCAAAGCGTTTAATATTAACGGATTTTGATCGAAACCGCCATTACCATAGTTAATGATAATTACAGCGGCTACAAACAATGAATCTGTTAAAATTAAGGTCCCCCTGGTCATATTTAAGTATTGCCTTTTATTTTTAAATCTTTTATCAGTTTATCAACCGAATCGTTTGTTAAATTTTCATAAAACGTATATTCCGGTCCAATTTGTAAAACGGGCCCATAGCCGCAGGCCGCCAAACATTCCACTCCGCGCCAGCTAAACATGCCGTCTGCTGTAACTTCCCCTTCTTTTACACCCAGCTCCTGCTCTATATGATCCATTATTTTCTCAGCACCTACCAGGCAGCATGGCCCGGTACGGCAAACCTCCAGCATATACTTTCCCTGCGGGCGTAAAAAATACATGCTGTAAAACGTAGCCACTTCGTAAACTTCGATATCCTGCAATTTCAGATAATCGGCAACTTTATCCATTGCAGGGGCACTAACCCAGCCGAATTCAGCCTGTACCAAATGCAATATAGGCAATAATGCCGATTTCTGCTTTCCTTCTGGATAGCGGCTTACAATATCGTCAAACTTGTTGATCAGCTCCGGCGAAAATTCAACCGGTACACTGGTTTCTTCCACTCTAAGCATCAAGTTCTCCGGCTATAACGTTTAAACTACTCATGTTAATAATCGCATCTGACAAAAGCATGCCGCGACTCATCGGGGCATACATCTGGTAATTGATAAAGCTGGGCCTGCGGAAATGCAAACGATAAGGTGAGCGTCCGCCGTCGTTTACTAAATAAAAGCCCAGCTCACCATTTGCGCCTTCTACAGCGTGATAAACTTCAGACGCTGGTGCAGGTACCTCGCCCATCACAATTTTAAAGTGATAGATCAAAGCCTCCATATTATTGTAAACTTCCTCTTTTGGAGGCAAATAATATTCAGGCACATCGGCATGAAATATGTCCGACGGTTCTTTTTCTAATTTAACCAATGCCTGTTCAATAAGGCGCATGCTTTGCCACATTTCTTCGTTACGCACTAAAAAACGGCTGTATACATCGCCGTTTTCGCCAACGGGCACCTCAAAGTCGAAGTCTTCATAAGATGAATAAGGCTCCATCGCCCGCACATCATAGTCAACGCCTGCTGCACGGAGCAAAGGGCCGCTCCAACTGTAGCTTAAAGCTGCTTCTGCTGTTACGGCCGCGACATCCTTAGTACGATCGACAAATATCCGGTTACGATTAAAGAGCGATTGAAACTCCCTTAACACGGGAGGAAAATCAACCAGGAATTTACGTAGTTTGCTAAACGCTATGGTGTTAAAATTACGTTCAAAACCGCCTATGCGGCCAATATTAGTGGTAAGGCGCGAACCGCAAACCTCTTCATAAATTTCATAGATAGCTTCGCGGTATTCCATCATGTACAGGAAACCGGTAAATGCACCGGTATCAACACCTAATACGCCATTGCATATTATATGGTCGGAGATACGTGCCAGTTCCATTATAATTACCCGCAGGTAATCAACCCTTTTTGGGGTTTCAATACCTAAAAGCTTTTCAACCGTCATATGCCAGCCCATGTTATTAATGGGTGATGAGCAATAATTTAAGCGGTCGGTAAGTGGTGTTATCTGGTAAAACGGCCGGTGTTCGGCAATTTTTTCGAAGGCACGGTGAATATAACCAATGGTAGATACGCCGCTAACTATTCTTTCGCCATCAAGCTGCAGCACGTTTTGGAATACACCATGCGTGGCAGGATGCGTTGGCCCCAGGTTTAGGGTTGAGAGCTCGGTTTGCGGATCGTTATCTGTATATACAGGATGATTTTTCATCAGTATAATTTATTCGTTAGTTGCTGGGTTACAACGGCATCGTCCAAACGGCTAATACCGATTATCAGGCAGATATTATTATCTTCCAAAAAAATAGTCCTTTTTATCAACCCTATTAGGGTCTTCAAGCGGAAATTCCTTTCTCATCGGAAAGGCTTCCATATCGTCAACATTTAGTATCCTGCGTAAGTCAGGATGACCGTCAAATATTACCCCGAAAAAATCGTAGGTTTCTCTTTCCATCCAGTTTGCTCCATCCCATAAAACGGTTGCGGTGGGGATATGCACATCGCCATCGTTCAGGAAAACTTTCAAACGTATCCGCGTATTATTAACCAAACTATGCAGGTGGTAAATAATACCAATCTGTTTTTCTTCTCCCGGATAATGGATGGCGGTAAGATCTGTTAAAAAGATAAACTGCAGGGCCGGATCGCTTTTTAAAAAAGACAAAACATCTATAATTTTTTCCCGGCTGGTCTCCACGGTTAATAAACCATAAGGCTCACCTATAACCGTAACAGCATCCTGAAACTGACCGTTTATTTTTTTAAGAAGTTCTTCGTTTGCTATTTTACCCATTACTGTATGCCGTATGAAGCTAATAATTGTTGATATTTAGGTTCGTTTCTGCGGCGTAAAGTTTCCGTTTGTACCAGTTTTTGAATATTGATAAAGCCGTCGATTATAGCTTCGGGGCGCGGAGGGCATCCCGGCACATATACATCAACCGGTATCACCTCATCTATACCCTGCAAAACCGAGTAAGTATCAAAAATACCACCGCTCGATGCACAGGCACCAACAGCCATTACCCAACGTGGCTCGGCCATTTGCAGATATACTTGCCTTAGAACGGGACCCATTTTTTTTGCAATCGTACCCATTACCATCAACAGATCGGCCTGACGGGGCGAAAAGCTTAGCCGCTCTGCTCCAAATCTCGACAAATCATAATGAGAGGCCATAGTGGCCATAAACTCGATGCCGCAGCACGACGTGGCAAAGGGTAACGGCCAAAGCGAATTTGACCGGGCAATTCCTATTACCTTATCAAGCGAAGTAGCGAAAAACCCTGCGCCTTCTACACCTGCAGGTGCATCAACTAATTGAATATCACTCATGATCTATTTCAAACAAAACCATCCAAAATATTGAACGCTCAAATTTACGACAAAAGTACAATGTAAAAGATACACTATGGCAAGGTAAATACATTTAGAACCAGTCTAAATTACTTAACTTAAATACACTTTTGCAAGGATAAGACGAAGCTCTAATCCCAATCCAGCGCACCTTTTTTTATGATATAGATAAAGCCTGCCAAAAGTGTGCCCATAAAAATGAACATTTCTATCATGCCATCTTTACCTAATTCCTTAAAGTTCACTGCCCATGGATACATAAATATCACTTCTACATCAAACAACACAAAAAGTATGGCGACCAGGAAATATTTGATCGAAATCGGTGTGCGGGCATTTCCCACTACTTCAATGCCCGATTCAAATGGGGCCAACTTGTCTTTGGTTACCCGTTTGGGGCCAATCTTATGGGTTACAAACATGGTGGTAACCACAAAACCTACAGCCACCAGCATTTGAAATATGATGGGCAAATAATTAACGGGCAAACTTCGTACTTCCATGCTGCAAATATACAAACGGAACAATAATAAAAAAGCCCCCCGGGTATGCGGGAGGCTTTATTATTCAAATTAAATTTTCTATTTAGTTTTACCCGAGGCCTTTTTGGCAAAATAATATTTCACCTGGGCATTGTCAGGATCGTTGTCACGCGCCTTCGTATATAAATCCAAAGCCTTCGCCTCATCTTTTTCCTTGTATTGAGCGTAGGTACCTAAATACACATAGGCATTTGCAAGGCTGGATTTTGTTTTTGCATCAGGAGTGCCTTTTGCTAATACCAACTGGATATATTGCTCATAATACGGTTTAGCCAATCCTTTGATGTTATTCCTATCGCTTTCCTGCAAATCTTTAACATAAGCATGATACAGCACCACAGTTATGTTAGGGGTAGGTGCTTTATGCTCCACATAGGAGAAAGCAGTATCGGCTTTTATTAATAAAGTTGAATCAGGTTTCGGTGCCTTTGTAGCAGCAGCATTGGTGGCACTAAACGCAGTACTTTGTGCATCATAAGCCAGATAATAACTCAAACCTTCACGAAAATAATCACCAAGCTTTGCCTGGTGCGACTTTTCAACGTAGATTTTATAAGCGTCACCTGCTTCTACATATTTACCTGAAGCATACAATGATTTTGCAATATCCCCGTATAAATCTACCTGGGTGGTGTCAAGTTCCAAGGCCTTCCGCAAATCCATTACGCCCAATGAGTCGTTTTTGCTTCCCATTTCCAAACGTCCCTTAACAAGATAGTCTCTTGGAATGATACGTTTCGGTCCGGCCTCATTTATCCATTTGTTAATAGCAGTTAATCCGGATGGATAGTCTTTATTTTCCAAAGCAGCATACGCTAAATAACGGTAAACACGTAAATTACTATTTTTCGATGATGAAAGATCTGTACTTACTTTTTGCAGTGTTACATAGTCCTTCGCATCAATCAGGAAGTCGGCATAGCGCATTTGCGATTCTACCGAGTAGTCGGTTAAGCTGATATATTTTTTATAGTTATCAGCTGCCTGGGCTATTTTAACATCATGTTGGTCCGGATGAGTATAAGCCCACCGCAAATCTGTTTCGGCCCATTCGCGGTAAGCCGGCCCATAATTAGCGTCGATTGCTAAAGCGGCCTGAAATTGTTTTTCTGAGTCTTCAAAGTTGTCCGCAAATCGCCATAAAACGCCTTCTGCCACATCAGCCGCTGCTGATTTAGGATCAAGTATCAGCGCCGAAGAATATTGATTGTAAGCATCAGTACTTTTTAATTGCGAACGGTAAGCATCGCCTAATGCAACAAGCAATTCAGCATCTTTAGGGCTTATTACAACCCCTTTATTTAAAACTGCTATTGCCGCATCGGCATCTGCCGGGGCTATGGTAGGCCCGTTTGGCCCAATGCTGCTTCCATTTAACGGAAGCAAATAAGCCAAACCAACATATAAATATGGTTTACCGTTTTTCCCGGCCATTGCAATTGCCTGGTTAAAGTTAGTTGTAGCGGTAGCATTATCCTTTTCTTCGTGGGCCACCGCTCCTAAACCGGCATAGTTTAATGCTGATTTGCTGTTTACGGCTATCCCTTTGTTAAACGCAGCTTTAGCAGAATCTGCGTAATCTTGTTTAAGATACACCCACCCAAGAAAAAAGAAATTTTCGTCTTTGTCTGCCTGTGTAACGGTAAGGTTTTTTAGCATCGACTTAGCCTTTTGATATTGTTCGGCATCAATCGCCTTTTTAGCATCTGCTAAGCTTTGGGCAAAAACCGATGAACCTATAAATATCAAGCCTAACCCCAAGGCGGCTATTTTACTGATCATTTTCATTATAGTTACTCCTGTTAAGTTAATATTCCGGCACATTTGGTACCGCGTTTATTTTATTGGTTTTTATTATAACTGCTTGATTGATATTCTATGTACTTAAAAATGCAATTATATATTTTTTTGACTGCATTTGCACAAACTAGTTTAACTTGTTTAATTATTGAATAATCTTACTTTTTATTACGATTTCTCTGTTTGGTATATCATCAGGCAAAAGGCCCGATTTTAAAATTATCCTTTGCCCTCTATCACTTTGCAGAAACGCTACAATTTTCATCCCTAAGCCGAATTTGCCTGTGCAATTTAAGACATACAAATTTCTTGTGAGCGGATATTGCTTTAATGCCAGTGTGTTTTGACTCGGTGTAAAGTATTCACTTGAAGCAGCCCGGGTAACATCGTCTTTTACGCCTACAATCTTAACATTTTGTACTGCAGCAGCGTAATCCTTGTCCGGATCATTCAACCAGCTAAATCCTACTATCCCAATAGCATCCGGATGCTCACTAACGTAGTTTATAACATCCTTGTTTGATTTAAGTGCATAAATGTTTTTCTGCTTAAATTCATTATTGCCCGAAAACTCCTTCAAATACCTTACCAAACCAGAGTTAGGGTTATCAAAAACGATGCTTTTATCCAGTTTAGTATGGCCATTCAGCATCTTTTTAATTTCACTAACCGTAATCAGCGTATCATTTGAAGCTTTATTCACAATCAACGTGATAGCATCGATAGCAAAACGATCAACCTCCGGGTTTAAATTTTTTGCTTTTAACGCTTTGTATTCCTGTGTATTTAAATCTCGGCTTATCACCGCCAGCCGCAAGCTATCATCTAACAAAAGATTTATAGCCTTGTTTTCAGGAGCGTATATAACCGTTGGGTGAACATTGTTGTAAAGCGCCTTGAAAATATAAAATTCTTCATCTACAATAGGCTGGAATGATTCATCGACTACGATTTTTGCGCTATCTGAAGTAAAACGATTGGCAGCAGCCTGCTTTTTATCATGATTGCAACCCTGAAGCGGGACTAGTACAACATAACCGGTAAGGACAAACCCAACAATTCGCAACCACAAACTAATCCTCATCCTGCTCTCTTTTTATAAGCCTTGAAAAACGAAGGCCGGCGTAAATTATGATAATACATCCAAATACTAATTTTTGGGTTTTGGGGAAAGTCGGCAACATTCTGTCCCAAAATATGAGCATTAGCCCCAGGGCGCAAAAGCTAACAAAAGCCGTGATTCCTAAAATAAGCAAAAACCGCCTTTTGAGCGATTTTTGCCTGTTATTATTGGATAACATTAATTTATTAGTCTGATGACAATGTAAAGGAGATTGGCACACTGTAAGCTACACGCACAGGACGGCCATTTTGGATCCCCGGCCTCCAATGGGGCGATGCCTTAATAACGCGAACTGCTTCCTCATCGCAACCATCGCCAATACCACGCGCTACTTTTACGTCGGTTAATGAGCCATCGCGTTCACATACGAAACTTACGATTACCCTTCCCTGTGTTCCGTTTTCTTTGGCTACTGCCGGGTAACGGATATTTTTACCAAGGTACCTGCCAAATGCGTCAAGACCGCCCGGAAAAGTAGGGACCTGCTCTACAGAAGTAAAGATTTTATTAGGGTCTTCTTCAGTTACTTTTGCATCTGAATTACCAACCGGTTCATCAATATTCACGTCAGCATTCTTATCACCTTTTAAATCCTTTTGTCCGGGATCTTTAATTTCCAAATCCTTTTCAGTTGGTGGTTTTTCCTTCACCTCAACGTCCGGTTTAACTACCGGAGGAGGGAATTTTACCTGGTCAACCTTTGGCTTTGGTGGTTCGGGCGGAGGTGGCGGAGGTGGTTTTTTTAAGTCAGGCGGCGGCGGCGATAACACAACATTGGTGATCTTCACCTTGTCCTTAGCTTTTGGGATAAATCCCGAGATCATATTCAACACCGTATTTGCCGATATCGCAACAACAAATATCGCGCAACCGATAAGAAGGGCCGTGCGGGTATTTCGCCCGTTATCTCTCCTTAACTCGTATGCACCATAAGCCTTATTGCGACCGGTAAAAACGACATCAATCCATTTTTGATCTAATATGTCTAATTTTGATCCAAACATTTTCTTTGGCTTTATATTTAACGTTAATAATACCTATATCATTATTGATATAGGTTCTGTTTCTTCAGTTCGTCAACTTCAGACGGCGTGATTTTCACAATAGCATACAATTTCACATCAGTTATGCTCATTTCGTCAAGTGCGGTAACTAAATTTTCGTAACTTGATTTATCACTGGGTTTTATCAAAACGATCATGGTATTGTCGGGCGCCGCATGTGTTTCCGCTACTTTCTTCCCGTTTTCAATGAGTGCTTTTCGCAAGCCGTCTTTACCATAATTATCAACTGTCGGGGCTGATTTTCCGGGTTCGCCTAAATACCACTCGATCTTATTATTGGATCCTAACAAAACAGTCATTGAACGTGATGCGGCAACCGGCAACTGGCTTGTTTTTACGGAGTTGTCTGGCATGGTCAGGTCCATTTCTTTCTTTTTAGCAAGCGTAGTGGTAAGCATAAAAAAAGTGATCAAAAGGAAGGCAAGATCAACCATCGCCGTAAGGTCGATACGCGTTGATGCCTTCTTGCTTCTTATCTTCCCACCTTTATGTTTACCCCCGCCGGAGGTGTCTAATTCTGCCATATTTTTATTTTTTAGGAGCCGTTTTCAGGTCCGTAATTAAACTGGATTTGAATTTCTTTTGCTTTTCTAAAACACTAATAACCGTCGAAATTATAGGATACTGTTCCTTTCTATCGCCTTTAATGGCAATATCGAGATCCAAGTCATGTAAGGCTTTATCGGCTTGACGGGAGGTCAGTATCCAGTTTGATAATTCGTTGTTATTGGTCGTATCCGTAGGAATCCCGGGTTGGGTATAAGCTTTCTTTTCATCTTCGCTCATATTGATGAAAGACTTTAGCTGGGCCATCGGCACACCGAAAATTTCTGTGTTAGAGAATTTGAATTGCTCTTCGGGTGTAAAAGACACCTTGTATTTTTCGCCCATGGCTTTCAACGCTTCCGCACGAACATCGCTACCGGTAACGGAATAAAACACTTTATCTTTTCCTCCAATAGTTATCATAGCCAAATTTTCTTCCGGAACAGTCTTTATTTTCGATGAGGAAGGTACTTCTGCTTTAACAGGATCATCTACCCTGGGCTTTGCTGTTAGTATAAAAAAGGTAAGCAACAGGAACGCAACATCGCACATGGCTGTCATGTCGATAAACGTGCTTTTCCTGGCAACTTTTACTCTGGGCATATTTAATAATTTTAGTATTATATGGATTATACTTCCCGGTTGCCTGTTAGCAAACTATGATACAGAGAACCGGGAAGAAAACTAAGCAATAGCAAAAAATTACCGCTTGTGTGATGCAGCAAATGTTTGTACGATACTGAAGCCGGTTTCGTCAATTGCGTAGGTTAGCTTGTCAATTTTCGATGTAAATACGTTATACATTACAATTGATGTGGCCGAAGTACTGATACCCAAAGCTGTATTAACCAATGCTTCAGAAATAGATGCAGAAAGTGCAGTTGAACTGGCAGAACCTGAGGTAGCCAAAGCAGCAAACGCCGCAATCATACCAAATACCGTACCTAACAAACCTGTTAACGTACCAATTGATACCAATGTAGCAATAATGGTAAGGTTTTGCTCAAGCATAGGCATTTCAAGCGCAGTTGCTTCTTCGATATCTTTTTGGATCGCAAGAGATTTTTGATCGGTATCCATAGTCGATTCGCTTTCCATCTCGCGATATTTTTTCAACCCGGCTTTGATCACGTTAGCTACTGAGCCTTTTTGTTTGTCACATTCGGCACTTGCAGCGTCGATATTACCCGCATTAAGGAAACTTTGTATTTTTCTTACAAATACGTCGATATTGCTGGTACCTGAAGCTTTTCCGATAACAACAAAACGCTCGATAGAAAATACAATTACCATTAACAGGTACGACAGAATAACAGGCACAAGATTACCTCCTCTGTGTATCCTGCCGAAAAAGTCTGCATTACCTTTTTCTACATCACCGCCTTCAAAATGGCTCGAATCTCCTAATATGAAAATAAATATTATGATTGCAACAACGATACAAATTGGGATAACGAGCGTTGCAAACATGCCTGATGATGAGCTTTCTTTTTTAACAGGACTAGTTGGTTTTGTTGGTGCGTTTGCCATTACTTTTAGTTTTAATTTTAGATTTTAGTTTATATTATAAGTTAGTTAAATGCGCAAAAATTAAGGGAATAACAAAAATAGAATTTTAATGAAATAAAAAAATTTTTTAGTTATTCTTTATATTATTTTAACAAAAACTTCATTTCGTTGGCTATAATTGGTGATACTTAACGTAATGAAAAATATAAATTGCATCAGCAGATACAATTTTTTACAATAAAACCCATTTTTTTTAATAATACCAAGTGATAGGTTATAAAAATTGTGTAACTTAACTGATATAGTTATCATAAACCCATGTGAATAATTATGAATTTACTAAAACCACATGCAATCGATAACATCGTGCAAAAGGTTCAATACTAAATTAGATGAAATTGTTTGCAGGCAATGAAGCTTTTTTTGCCGGGATAGCTCAGTTATTAACAGGTATAAGGTGTCTTCGGTTTAGCCACCAGCTTTTTTTGCCTTAAATCCGTCGGACAGCAGCAAGGTGAGCACCTTATCCCTAAAATCGCCTTGTATTAATATCTCACCTTCTTTTACAGATCCGCCCACTCCGCATTTAGTTTTAAGTTTTTTCCCGATAGCCTCCAGATCACCCTCAATCCCAATAAAACCACTAACGCGGGTTACCATTTTGCCGCCGCCTTTACGATCGAGATAAATTTTAAGGTTTTGCTGTTGCGGGGGCAGCGTTGATGCATTGGCTGCGCCGTTCTCCTGGTATTGAAAATCAGGATCGGTTGAATACACTACACCTGTAAAATTCTTTTTCGACATTTTTCTAAGTTTAAAAGCCCGGAGTCTTAAGTCAAACCAAAGGGGAAATCTTTCGACTTCAGACTTCAGACTTTGCCGTAAGAACTACCAACGATCACCTTTAATGAACCAGGTACAATTTGTATTTGTACATCCGTTCCCATAATTTGCGGTTCGCCATCCAAATGTACAGGACCTGGTTCACTGCGTTTAACCGTTATTTTCTTTCCCCTGATTATCTCAACGTATTTCGTTTTATCCGCAGTTTTCATCATCATGCGAATCCCCATTTCAGGGAACCGCCACAACGGAAACGGTTTAATAACACAAACATCCAGCAAACCATCCTGCACTGACGCATCGGGTGATATATGGGCATCATTGCCATATTGTGAGGAATTTGCAAAACTCAGCATAAAAGCTTCGCGCTCATAGTCGGTGCCGTCAATATTAAGCTGGTAGGTTTGCGATTTATATTTAGCAATCTCCTGCATTGATGATTTTATGTAGGTAATAAACCCCCGCTTTTTGCCGTGGGAAAAAACTTCGCTGATGTGGGCATCAAAGCCCATCCCTGCCATATTAAAAAATGGCTTCCCGTTAAGCGTGGCCGAATCTATACTTTCAACATGCCCTATTGTTAACGATTGAATAGCTTTTGAAGCATCCATCGGGATACCGATAAAACGTGCGAGTCCGTTTCCCGATCCAAAGGGAATTATTCCTAAAGTGGTATTGGTTCCCACAATTGCCGAAGCTATTTCATTTACCGTGCCATCGCCTCCAACTGCAACTACCATATCAAATACGTTTGCCGCCTCCCTGGCTATCTGGGTAGCGTGGGCTACTCCATCGGTAAAAACTACGGTAGCTTTATATGCTTTTGGATCCAGGTGTTTGTCAATCAGTTCCGGAACGCCATCCTTTTTCTTCCCTCCCGATATGGGGTTTATTATAAATAACGCTTTACGTTCCAACTAAATTTATTTTCTGCTGTCAAAAGTAAATGTATTTTCGGCTTTGTAAAAATTGTTTTATTTTAGCCGCCTGAAAGTGGACTGATTTAATTGTCCCGGCCCCATAACTATCGGGTTGGACCGGATTGCAACCACGTAAAAAAGTGCTAAAACCTGCTTCTTTTACTACGATCCTTTAAATCTTCTTTTTCATCTGCCTTAGTAACAATACATTGTTCATAATGATGTATAATTAGTGTTTAATTTAGTTTATTAATAAAAACTTATGTCGTATTTATTTACTTCCGAATCCGTATCTGAAGGACATCCTGATAAAGTAGCCGACCAGATTTCGGATGCTTTGATCGATCAATTTTTAGCTTTTGACCCCGAATCAAAAGTTGCATGTGAAACGCTGGTTACAACAGGGCTGGTAGTTTTAGCCGGCGAGGTGAAGTCAAAGGCTTATCTTGATGTACAAAAGATAGCCCGCGAAGTAATCAACAAAATTGGTTATACCAAAGGTGAGTATATGTTTGATGGCAACTCGTGTGCCGTATTATCTGCCATTCACGAGCAATCTCCGGATATTAACCAGGGTGTTGACCGTACTGCCAAAGAAGAGCAGGGCGCAGGCGACCAGGGGATGATGTTTGGTTATGCCACTGTCGAAACCGATAACTACATGCCGCTTGCCCTTGATATTGCGCATGCGCTTCTGATTGAGCTTGCCGCGATACGCCGGGAAGATAAGGAAATTAAATACTTGCGCCCGGATGCAAAATCGCAGGTTACGCTGGAGTATGACGATAACAACCAACCGGTACGCATCGATGCGATAGTTATTTCAACCCAGCATGATGATTTTGATGAGGAAAAAACTATGCTGGCGAAGATCAGTAAGGATATCATCAGTATACTTATACCGCGTGTAAAAGCGAAATACGCCAAATACGCGCACTTCTTTAACGACAATATTAAATACCATATTAACCCTACCGGCAAATTTGTTATCGGCGGCCCGCATGGCGATACCGGTTTAACAGGCCGTAAAATTATTGTGGATACCTATGGCGGTAAAGGTGCGCACGGCGGTGGCGCTTTCTCAGGCAAGGACCCATCAAAGGTTGACCGTTCTGCTGCTTACGCGACACGCCACATAGCCAAAAACCTGGTAGCTGCAGGTGTTTGCAACGAAGTTTTGGTACAGGTATCCTACGCTATTGGCGTGGCGCAACCCATGGGCATTTATGTAAACACTTACGGAACCGGAAAGGTTGGCTTAACCGATGGTGAAATAGCCAAGAAAGTGGAGGGTATATTTAACATGACCCCTTACGCTATTGAAACCCGTTTTAAACTCCGCAATCCTATCTATAGCGAAACTGCCGCATACGGCCACTTCGGCAAACCAAGCAAAGTGGTTAGCAAAACATTTACAAGCCCTGAAGGGCATATAGTGAACAAAGAAGTAGAGCTATTTACATGGGAAAAACTAGATTACGTAGATAAGGTAAAACAAGCATTTTCAATTTAATTAATTTGAAAATGTGCTGATTTGAAAATTTGAGGATTAATTCAATTTTCAAATCGGCACATTATCAAATCTTCAACTAATCTTTCTGGCTACGGAAAAGTAATTTACTACCTACATTTAAATAAGCTTCCAAAGCATAATACTGCTTTTTCGGTGGCTTTTGCAAATTCAGCACTACTACTTTAGCTGCTGACAGACCATCATCAATTTATTATATTCAAATATGCCGACCTAACGGCAACTTTCATCGATGTTTTATAATACTATCAACGGTATCTGTAAGCATGTAACAATTCCTATATTTATCCATCCAAATATCACTATCACTTGTTTTGCTATTCCCTCAAAATGAAACTAAAAACCTTTGCTTTTTTGCTGTGCCTCATTACCCTGCAAACCAGCGCTCAAAAATCATCAACTGTAAATAAAGACCCTCGTTTTAGGGGACTGGATACTGCTTTTGCACGGATACTCAAAACCTGGCATGCAGCAGGATTTTCTGTAGCTGTTGTTGAAAAAAATAAAGTGGTGTATTCGGCAGGCTTTGGCTACCGCAATATTGAGGGAAAAACTCCCGCAACTGCTAATACGCTTTTTGCCATTGGTTCCTGTACAAAAGCGTTTACCGTTTCATTGATAGGTAAACTGCAAAAGGATGGCAAGGTGGAGCTTGATAAACCGGTAACCAACTACCTGTCTTCGTTAAAGTTTTATAACGATGGAATGAACAATACCATTACCCTGCGCGATATGATGAGCCACCGTACAGGACTGCCGAGGCACGATTTGTCATGGTATTTTTTTAACACGCCATCAACCGACAGCCTTGTACAGCGCATACAATATATGGAGCCTACCTTTCCGGTAAGGCAACAATGGCAATACAACAATTTTATGTTTGCCGCCCAGGGCGACCTTGTTGAAAAATTATCAGGAAAAAGCTGGGGCGATAACATAAAGGAAAATTTCTTCATCCCGCTGGGCATGACCCGCTCTGATGTAAGTATTCCTGAAATGGAAAAGACGGATGATATTGCGACAGGCTACGGATTAAAAAAAGACAGCATAATTAAAAAGCTGGCTTACTACCACATCGACGGCATGGCGCCGGCCGGCGCCATTAACAGCAGCGCTAATGATATGGCTAAGTGGTTAATAACATGGATAAACGATGGCAAGTATGAGGGCAAAGAAATTATCCCAACCGGTTTTCGTAACGAGGCTATCAGTTCGCAATCCATTATAAACGGGTCTTTGCCCGGAAAAGAAGAGCCGGGCATTTATTTTGCCAATTATGGTTTTGGTTGGATGTTGCAGTCGTATAACGGGCATTACCGCGTTGAGCACGGCGGTAATATTGATGGCTTTTCTGCAAGCACCTGTTTTTTCCCGGCCGATAGCATAGGCATTGT
>CAZZUU010000057.1:0-14509 GCA_964657275.1 uncultured Mucilaginibacter sp.
CTTAATGCGGCTAACTGGATAGGGATAGATATTTTAATTGACAGCGAACAGCTTGACCTGGCAAAATGCGAGGTCAGCGACTTCCGGCGCGAGCTTAATATGCAGGGAGGCTATCTTCAAAGAAATTTCACGGCAAAAACAGGGAAAGGGAAAAGTGTTCAGGTTGAGTCAATCCGATTTTGCAGCATGGCAGATGATGAAGGCGGGGCCATAAAATATACTGTTACACCATTGAACTTTTCCGGAACATTAACGATAACTCCTTATATAGACGGGGACGTAGTAAATAAGGACTCCAATTATGATGAGAAATTTTGGGACGAAGTAAAAAAGGAAATCTGGGATAACGGCGGTTATATTCAGATGCGCACAAAAAAAACCGGTTTTGAAGTTACTACGGGGATGCAATACAGCTTACTTCAAAACGGAGGAAAAGTTGATATGAAATCTCAATCCATTGAAAAGGAAAAATACATTGCCTCTAAAATTGAGATCACTGCGAAGCAAGGAGAGAGTATAACGCTTATTAAATACGCCTGTAATTTGTCGTCACAAAATTATAAGCCCGAAGAACTAGCAAGTAACTTAAAACAAACACTTGATCGCATCAGCAAAAAAGGTTTTGATACCATGCTTGCCGAACAAGCCGCCGCCTGGGCCGAAAAATGGAAGCACAATGATATTATTATTGAAGGCGATGCATCAGCACAGCAGGCGATACGGTTTAATATTTTTCAGCTTAATCAAACCTATACCGGTGAGGACGACCGTTTAAACATCGGCCCCAAAGGGTTCACCGGCGAAAAATACGGCGGCTCAACCTATTGGGATACCGAGGCTTATTGCGTTCCCTTTTACCTGGCAACTGCGCCGCAAAAAGTAACTCGTAACCTGCTGCTTTACCGTTATAAGCAGTTGGGTAAAGCCATAGACAATGCCAAGCTGCTGGGCTTTAACAACGGCGCCGCTTTATACCCGATGGTTACCATGGATGGCACAGAATGCCATAACGAATGGGAGATCACTTTTGAAGAGATACACCGTAACGGTGCCATTGCCTTTGCTATATATAACTATGTGCGCTATACAGGCGATGAAACCTATTTAGTAGATTATGGCCTCGAAGTGCTGATAGCTGTTGCACGTTTCTGGTCGCAGCGGGTTAATTGGTCTGCTGATAAGGCGCAATACGTTATGCTGGGTGTTACCGGGCCTAATGAGTACGAAAATAACATCAATAACAACTGGTACACCAGTAAGCTGGCGGTTTGGTGTATGCAATATACTATTGACGTTATCGGTAAAGTAAAAGCTGCTGATGCCGCAAAATATGAAGCGCTGGTAAAAAAACTCAGCTTTAACGAAGCTGAAGAAACCGGGAAGTTTAACGACATTATCGGAAAGATGTATTTTCCTTATGACGAAAAACAGCAGGTGTTTTTGCAGCAGGACGGTTACCTCGATAAAGAACAAATACTGGTTAAAGACTTACCCGCTTCGGAGCGCCCCATCAACCAAAAATGGAGCTGGGACAGGATATTACGATCGTGCTACATCAAGCAAGCTGACGTTTTACAAGGCATTTACTTTTTTGAGGATGAGTTTGATATCGACACCATCCGCAGGAATTTTGATTTTTATGAGCCGCGCACAGTGCATGAGTCGTCGTTGTCTCCATGTGTGCATGCTATTTTAGCGGCTAAATTGGGCGACGAAGCAAGGGCCTATGAATTTTACCTGCGTACATCGAGGCTCGATCTGGATGACTATAATAATGATACTGAAGATGGTTGCCACATTACCTCGATGGCTGGTACGTGGATGTCGGTAGTGGAAGGGTTTGGAGGTATGCGTGTGCGTGACGGCAAGCTTTCATTTAGCCCGTTTCTTCCCGACAAATGGAAGTCGTTTTCCTTCCAAATCGGCTTCCGTGGCTCGCTGCTTAATATTAAGGTAAGCAAAGACAAGTTGCAGATTAAAAATCTATCCGACAATGATATAGTCATCGTGGTATACAATAAGGAGCAATCGGTCAATGCTAATGATGAATTACTGCTTAATTTGGGCTAAAGCCCATTGTCCAAATTATTTTTATCCGCCCCATAAATGGGACGGCAATAAATTTAATCAAAATCTTTACCGAGGATGTCCCAACACAATATTATAGATAAACTCGAATTCATTTCCGTCGGTTTCAACCGACGGAAGAATAAGAATAAAAAGCCCTGCTTTTACCGCATTATTAGCAATTTGCCGAATATATATTATAATGGAAAAATCTACAAGCCATAAGCTCATCATCTACCAGCTGTTGCCCCGCTTATTCAGTAATACTAAAACCCAGAACAAAACCTACGGATCAATAGAAGAAAACGGCGTCGGTAAGTTTAACGACATTAACGACAAGGCTTTACAGGAAATAAAAAAAATGGGGTTCACCCATATCTGGTACACCGGGGTTATTGAGCATGCATCGATGACTGATTATTCTGCGTTTGGGATAACGCCCGACGACCCGGACGTAGTAAAAGGACGCGCCGGTTCGCCTTATGCCATAAAAGATTACTATGATATTGACCCCGACCTGGCTGTAGACGTTAAAAACCGGGTTGGGGAGTATGAGGCATTAATAACACGCACACACAATAATGGCCTCAAAGTAATTATGGATTTGGTGCCCAACCACGTGGCGCGCACATACGCATCTGATGCTAAGCCCGCCGGTATACGCGATTTTGGCCAGGATGATGATATTACAAAGGCATTTAGCGCTTCAAACGATTTTTATTATATCCCTGGTCAAGCTTTTGTTGCGCCCGGCGGATATAATCCCGGTGGCGATGAATTGAAAAGTCCGCTGAAAGATGGCAGATTTGATGAAAACCCTGCTAAAGCCACCGGAAATGATGTTTTCAGCCCGTCCCCAAATATTAATGATTGGTTTGAAACCATCAAGCTGAACTACGGCGTGGACTATATTGATAACCGGAAAACGCATTTTGATCCGATACCACCGTTATGGAACAAAATAGCCGACATTTTAAAATACTGGAGCGCGAAAGGGGTTGACGCATTTCGTTGCGACATGGTAGAACATGTACCATTCGAGTTTTGGGGCTGGGTGATCCCGGCAGTAAAAGCGGATTACCCGGAGGTTATATTTATAGGTGAGGCCTATAATGTTAGCCTTTATAAACCTTATATATTTACCGGTAAGTTCGATTACCTGTATGATAAGGTGGGACTGTATGATTCGATAAAGCGCCTAACGCGCGATGAGCCGGGCGCCTCCACGTGGGACATCAATAGCGTTTGGAACAATGACTGCCTGGGTATAGGCCAGCATATGCTGCGTTTTATGGAAAACCACGACGAGCAGCGCATTACATCGCGATACTTTGCGGGAAATCCGTGGTATGCGTTACCCGGGATGATTGTCACTGCCACTTTATCAACCGGGCCTGTTATGGTTTATTTTGGGCAGGAAGTTGGTGAGTCTGCCGTTGGTACGGAAGGTTTTAGCGGCGACGATGGCCGCACTTCTATATTTGATTACTGGGGCGTGCCCGAGCACCAAAAATGGGTAAACAATGGGTTATACGATGGTGGCCAACTATCTGACGATCAAAAAAATCTGCGCGGCTTCTACAACTCTTTGTTAAACGCAGTTAATAATAACGAAGCTTTAAACCGTGGCGAGTTTTACGAGCTGATGTTGGCCAATGAACACCAAAGTGGCTTCGATCAGCATTTATATATCTTTTTACGATATACGGATCACCAGCGGGTATTAATCGTTGTAAATTTTAGCAGAACTGAACGCGAAATAAAGATAAAACTCGCGGACGATCTTTTGGAGCGGTGGGATTTGTATGGAAAAATGGAGTTTACCGATCTGCTAAACGGCAAAAAATACGGCACGGATAATATTACTGAAGGCTTGACAGTTAATATTTTAGCGACGAGTGGTATCATACTCAATTTCCCCCGATTTTAAACGCTCATTTTAATGATAAAAACAGGTGTAATTTATTAACAGTAATTGTTATATTGCGTAAAAGATACACGAAGGGGATATCCTGCAACTTAGACGATAATTGATGGACGAAAATTTACTGAACCAGGAGCTTTTAGCTAATAGATTAATTGAAGAGGAAGAAGAATTTCATCACCTTAATAATCCCGCCGAAGGGATAAAGCCGATCATAAAAAAGTACCTTGGTGTACCAAATCATGCCAGTCAATCGGGCAATAAATTCTATTTTTCAGACGGAGATGCAAAAGTAGAGGTAGTTGTTGTTACCGACGAAATTATAAGGGTACGGTTAGCGCCGCATAGTGTGTTTTTAGAGGAGTTCTCGTACGCGGTGCCAAAACTTGAACAAAAGGCGGCTGTTTTTACCCTAACGGAAGACGAAACAGAATATCGCGTATCAACCGGCGTGGTAAACTGCCATATACGCAAGAAAGACTTTTTTATATCATTTTCTGACACCCAAAGCAATGTTACCAGCGCCGATGCTGTGCCTATGCACTGGGAAGAAAATATAAAATATGGCGGTTATTATGTTTATTGTACTAAAACATGCGGCGCTGAAGAAAGCTTTTTCGGCTTGGGCGATAAGCCTACCGAGTTTAACCTGAAAGGAAAAAGATTAACGAACTGGAATACAGATGCCTACTCATTTGCCTGGAACCAGGACCCGCTTTACCGCAGCATTCCGTTTTACATCAGTGTAAATAATGGCATCGCACATGGTATTTTCTTTGACAATACCTTTAAAGCGCACTTTGATTTCGGTTCAGAAGATGTTACCAAAACAAGTTTTTGGGCCGATGGCGGCGAACTGCAATATTATTACATCCACGGCCCGCACATGATGGACGTGGTAAAAAGCTACCACATTTTAACCGGAACACACCCAATGCCTCCGCTTTGGGCGCTGGGTTATCACCAATGCCGCTGGAGCTATTATCCGGAAGCCAAAGTAAAAAAGATAGCTAACGGGTTCAGGGAGAATAAAATACCATGTGATGGTATCTATTTGGATATTGACTATATGGACGGCTACCGGTGTTTTACCTGGAACCGTAAATATTTCCCCGACCCGAAAAAAATGATCAAAGAATTAGCCGCCGATGGTTTTAAAACGGTGGTAATCATTGATCCGGGTATCAGGGTTGATGATAATTATTCTGTTTTTAAAGAAGGTAAGGAAAACCGCTACTTCTGCCGCCGCTGTGACGATTATTTTATGGAAGGGCATGTATGGCCGGGACGATGTCAGTTTCCTGATTTTACAAATCCGGATGTACGTGAATGGTGGGGTGGTTTGTTTGACGAACTGGTTCAGCTTGGCGTAGCCGGCGTATGGAACGATATGAATGAACCAGCCGTATTTGGCGCCGGTACATTTCCTAACGATGTAAGGCACCAATATGACGGTCACCGCGGATCGCACCGCAAAGCACATAATATTTACGGGATGCAAATGGTCCGCGCAACTTATGAGGGGCTGCGGAAAATAATGAAGAACAAGCGTCCATTTACTATAACCCGCGCTGGTTATTCCGGTGTGCAGCGCTACTCGTCTGTATGGACGGGCGATAACGTAGCATCGTGGGAACATTTGCAACTGGGTAATATCCAATGCCAGCGTCTGTCTATATCAGGTATACCGTTTTGCGGTACCGACATAGGCGGGTTTAGCGGTGAACCCGATGGCGAATTATTTACCCGCTGGATACAGATGGGCACGTTTTCACCCTTTATGCGGGCGCACTCCGCAGGCGATACCAAAGAGCGCGAACCCTGGAGTTTTGGCGAGCCGTTTACTACAATTAACCGCAAATTTATTGAACTGCGGTATCGCTTATTGCCTTATTTATACTCAACTTTTTGGGAACATCACCGTTACGGTTTTCCGATCTTGAGGCCCATAGTGATGCAGGAGCAGGAAGAAATAACCAATCATTTTCGGCAGGATGAGTTTGTTTACGGCGATAAGATATTGGTTTGCCCCGTACTTTCCCCGGGACAGATCAGCAGGATCGTCTATCTGCCGAAAGGCAAATGGTATAATTTCTGGACCTATGAACTGGTTGAGGGCGGCGAAGAAGTTGTGGTCCCTACACCGCTGGATAATATGCCTTTGTTTATTAAAGCCGGCTCTGTGATACCGGAATATCCTGTAATGCAATATGTGGGCGAAAAGGAAATAGAGGAAGTAATACTAAACGTATATTTTAGTGATTACGAGGTAAACTCATTCCTGTTTGAGGATTATGGCGAAACCTTTGCGTATGAACAGGACATTTATCTCGAAAAGAAATTCGTCGTAAGCGGAAAATCAACGGTACTTACCATTCATCAAAGTATGGAAGGGCTTTACACGCCTAGGTATGAGGCTTATCATTTCAATATCATCGGATTGCCTTTTGAGCCATCGATGATCATCGCTGATGGTAAAGATGTTCCCTATTTCAGCATTGACGATAACCACTGCATGGAATTTAAATACAGCAAAAACTTTAAGCAAATCGAGATATTTAGATAGAGAGATCAGAGATTAGAGATTAGTTGGGAAGCCGGTAAGACATGAATAAAAAAAACTAATCTATAATCGCTAACGTCTAATCTCTTATCTTTGATTGTTATAAATCTAAAGCAACACTCCATTTCGATTTAATCTAACGGCCCAATGGGCTCTCCTGTACTATGGCAAAAAAAATCAGTCAACCCGAAACTAAACCCGCAGCAGCAAAAAAGACCGTTAAAACAGCAGCAAAAGAAGCAACGGCATCGAAGCCGAAAGCTGTTAAGGCCAAAAAGACGGAGTCTCTTGCAGAGTGGAAAGCGGTAGAACCTTACAGTCTGTTTACCGATTTTGATATTTCATTATTTCAATCAGGCAAACATTACAAACTCTATGAAAAATTTGGCTCGCATGTAGTTGAATTTAATGGCGTTACAGGTACCTATTTTTCGGTTTGGGCGCCAAATGCGCAATATATTTCGGTTATTGGTAATTTCAACGGCTGGAACCGCGGATCGCATCAATTATTCGTGAGATGGGACGGTTCAGGGATATGGGAGGGGTTTATACCTAATACCGGCAATGGCGAAACCTATAAATACTTTATAAAATCAAATTCGGGCGAAGAGCTTGAAAAAAGTGACCCTTTTGCCTTACGCTGGGAAGTTGCCCCGCATACCGCTTCGATTGTTGCCGATACCTTTTATGAATGGAAAGACCAGGATTGGATGGCCAATCGCCAGGGCCATAACGGGTTAAACAGGCCCTATTCAGTTTACGAAATGCACGCAGGCTCCTGGGCAAGAAGTGTAGAGAGTCCGGATGAATACCTGAATTACGTTCAGCTTGCCGATAAACTGGTTCCCTATTTGCTGGAAATGGGCTTCACCCATGTGGAGTTTATGCCTATAATGGAGCATCCCTACTACCCAAGCTGGGGGTACCAGATCAGCGGTTTTTTTGCTGCATCATCCCGCTACGGAACGCCGCAACAACTCATGTACCTGATTGAAAAGCTCCACCTTGCAGGCATTGGTGTAATATTGGATTGGGTGCCTTCACACTTCCCGGGAGATGCACATGCGCTGTATAATTTTGATGGCACGCACTTATATGAACATGCCGACGAACGCAAAGGGTTTCATCCCGATTGGAAATCGTACATATTTAATTATGGACGGAACGAAGTACGCGCCTTTTTAATTAGCAACGCCTTATTCTGGCTTGACCGTTACCATGCGGATGGATTAAGGGTTGACGCCGTGGCCTCGATGCTATACCTCGATTATTCGCGTAAGCACGGCGAATGGGAAACCAATGTGTTTGGCGGTAATGAGAATTTGGAGGCAATATCATTTTTGAAAGAGTTTAATATGGCTGTTTACAGTCATTTTCCCGATACCCAAACAATTGCGGAAGAATCTACCGCATTTACCGGCGTGAGCCGTCCTGTTTATACAGGTGGTTTAGGTTTTGGTATGAAATGGATGATGGGGTGGATGCACGATACCATAAAATATTTTTCGACCGATCCACTGTATCGCCGGTATCACCATAGCCAAATTACCTTTAGTTTGATCTATGCTTTCACCGAAAATTTTATGCTGCCTTTTTCGCATGATGAAGTGGTATATGGCAAAGGATCAATGCTGCGTAAAATGCCCGGTGATGAATGGCAGCAATTTGCAAATTTGCGCTGTTTGTACGCTTATATGTTTACTCACCCCGGCACCAAATTGCTGTTTATGGGCGGCGAATTTGGACAGGGAGAGGAGTGGAATTTTGAGCATTCTTTAGACTGGCATGTGCTTGAATATCCAAATCACCAGGGTATGAAAGAGACTATTAAAGCGTTGAACAGATTATATCGCAGCGAACCGGCGCTGTATGAAAAAGGTTTTGAGTGGAGCAGCTTTGAGTGGGTTGACGGCGGCAACGCAAACGACTCGATATTGATATACAACCGCAAAGGTCACGATGCTATAAATGATATCCTTGTTGTTTTAAATCTGACGCCAACGCCGCATTACAATTTTAGGGTTGGCGTATCATCAAAAGGCAAATGGGCCGAGCTGTTTAATTCAGATGCAAAAGAGTTTTGGGGAAGCGGTATGTTGAACCCGGAACCGGTTAGTTCAGAGGTGGTTAACTGGCAGGGGAGGGAGCATTCAATTAATATAACTGTTCCGCCTCTTGGGGCTGTAGTACTTAAAAAACAGGCCGTTATCCCGCCTAAATACGAGCTAAAAAAATAATTTTATCCGGCGAAACTTTTGAGGTTTGTGTACGTAAAAAGGTTGTTGATCTTCTTAAACGATCAATTTACACCATGAATCCAAAATTTCGGCCATTTTATTTGCTTGGAGGCGCAGCAGGATTAGCATTGTTGATTTATCAGGCAGTAATCACTTACCCGGATATTAATCCAGCCAGTGTTTTGTTCATTACCATACCCGATATGGTGTTTTTCTTTCTTGCCTATAAAACTTACCCGGTAGAAAATCCTATGGAGCGGGAATACAGGAAATACTAATACGTTTTTTTGAATTCCGCGGGTATTCGGTTTTGGCTGTTTTAATAATTTACAACCGGTTAGAACATTATAAGCATGTATCGGTTTAATTAGGATCTGAACAGCCGCCTCATGAATCCCAAATATCTTACACTTTATTTAATTGCCGCCACACTTGCCCTGGCATTAACGATATACCTGGCAATTACAACATACCCTGCTGTAAACGTTGGTAAAGTTTCGCTTAACGCGATCATCTCCTTGTTTTTCTACTACCTCGCCTATAAAACTTATCACGAAAAAAAGGATAAGGAATTGATGTAAAAGCTTACCTATTTGGTTGATCCGGCCTCGCCGGCATATTTCTTTATCACCCGCCAGGTACTGGTATCGGCATCAAAAACTGAATTTAGCCCTTGTTCTTCGCCACCCGGATCACCCATAAATTCATCACCATTTTTCCAGAACGTTTGCCCGGCTATTGGTCTTGCTGTACCGCCGAAAGACCAGAAGTTGCATCCGGCTATATCAGTATTGGTTAATACCATCCTAAAGATAAAATCATAAAATTTATCCCTATTGTAAGTAGCGGCACTCAGGTTAAAGGACTGCTGGTCGCGGGGAAGGCCAAATTCTTCTATTACCAGTGGTTTATCTATTTTTTTTGCCAGTTCCAAATGCCGTTCCGCGTAAGTTTCGGCGTTTGCTAATATCTTGTTATAACTCGCGTTAATAGCGGTATCGCTAAACCAACCCCAGTTTTTTGGCCAGATATGTATGGTGAGGTAATCGATGTTTTTATCAGCATGAATGTTTTCATAAATCGAAAGGTCATTAAATGACGCAATATCTCCTTCGCTGCCGGTAGTTAGCAAATGGTTTTTATCGATAGATTTTACCAACGCCGAAACATGCTTCATCCAATCCTCAAATGCACGAGCGGTTGACTGGTCCATTGGCCTAGGTTCATTAATAATCTCCCACGCCATAATTGAATTATCTGCGGTGTATTTCTTCCCGTTAAGGCTATTGGTACGGTTCAATACATATTTTATATAATTATCTACCTCATCCATACATGGTTGGCAGGTATAAAACTGGCTGATGAATTTTTGAAAGTTATCCCATGTGTAACCCGGGTTTTTGGGTAACGGTGATTCGCCGAAGCCGTTCCATTTCAAATACTGGCCAAGTCCGCCGCTCCATTCCCATGTATTGGTGAAATGCAGTACGGCTTTCATTTTGCGTTTTGCCAATTCATTTAAAAGATAATCAAGGCCCTTCATTATGTGTTCGTCATACTTTCCGGCTTCGGGTTGCAATGATTTTTCGTTCGGCGTGCGGTATTTGTAATCGGTAATGCCCTCGGCGCCTACCATAACACGCAAGTTAGTTACGCCATTCTTTTTTAAGAAATCGAGCTCGGTTTTTAAACGCTTTTTGCCTGTTGCGCCATTTGTGGCCAGCAAGCCCCCATACCAATAATTAGCACCGATGTACTTATATGGTTTACCGTCGATGGTAAAATGGGTGCCATTAACTTTAACAAAGCCGGGTTGGGCAAAACATGACGTTGCCGCAAAAAGGGCAACAAGGAGAAATTTAAATGCAGTTTTCAAATCGTTTAAATTGGTTTATAAAAGTATATAATGCCAGCCGGTTGAAGTTAATATTGTTTTAACACTTGATTGTTAAAATCATATACAAACAACAAAGCCACGATAAAAACCGTGGCTTTGCATTGTATTTAAAAGAAACAAAGGTTAGAATTTACCAAGTTCCTCAACAAGATCAATCAGTTTGTTTGAATAACCCCATTCGTTATCATACCATGATACCACTTTTACAAAGTTATCATTCAAAGCAATACCTGCTTTTGCATCAAATATTGATGTGCGTGCATCGCCTTTAAAGTCTTCAGAAACTACGTCATCCTCGGTATAACCTAATATTCCTTTAAGTTCGCCTTCTGAAGCGGTTTTCATTGCTTTCTTGATTTCTTCATAAGTCGCGCCTTTTTTAAGACGTACAGTTAAATCAACTACAGAAACGTCGGCAACCGGAACACGGAAAGACATACCTGTTAATTTACCCTTCAATTCAGGGATAACCAGGGTAACTGCCTTTGCAGCGCCGGTTGATGAAGGAATGATGTTCTGGTAAGCGCCACGGCCGCCTCTCCAGTCTTTAGCTGACGGGCTGTCGACAGTTTTTTGAGTAGCAGTAACTGCGTGTACGGTGCTCATTAAGCCTTCTTCAATACCAAAACTATCATTCAATACCTTCGCGATAGGGGCAAGGCAATTGGTTGTACATGATGCGTTTGATACTATAGTATGTTCGGCAGTTAATTTTTTGTTGTTTACACCCATCACGAAAGTTGGGGTATCGTCTTTAGCAGGAGCGCTCATTACTACTTTTTTTGCGCCTGCATCTATATGCTTTTGAGCTGATTCAAGGGTTAAGAATAAGCCTGTTGACTCAATAACAACTTCAGCGCCAACCTCGCCCCATTTTAAGTTAGCAGGATCCTTTTCGGCAGTAACACGAATGGTTTTACCATTTACCACCAAATGGCCGCCTTCAACAGCAATAGTGCCTTTGAAAGGACCGTGAGTTGAGTCGTATTTTAACATGTAAGCCATATAATCAGGCTCAACAAGGTCATTAATACCAACAACTTCAATGTCGGGTCTTTCAATTGCGGCCCTGAATGCCAGGCGACCAATACGGCCGAAACCGTTAATTCCTATTTTCATGATTTTTTTAATTTTTACTTGAATAGTATGTTAATAAATTGTTTATGGGTTCTTTTATGACATTTGCAATTTTAAGATTTGCATCGGTAGCAGCCTCACGTAAAAGATTTTGAAACTCTGCTGCAACAGAGCCCGCAAAGTACAAAAAAGCTTCGGGATGTTGATCATGCAAGGGTAATAAATACAAATTTATCATCTTTACGAAGCCGTTTTTTATCATCGCTTTTATATAATCATCTTCTTTGTTGTCAACAAAAAATTCGAGAAAAGAGCTTAAGAATAAGGCGGGTTGTTTTTGGCGGTAAACTTTTTCCAGCAGGGTTTTGCGGTCAAAGTCATATTTCTGAACAAACTTCTTGTGTATATTTGGGGGAAGCGTTTCATTCATATAGCCTTTTATTAATTGCTTCCCCAGCCAGTTTCCCGACCCTTCATCGGCTAAAATATAACCGAGGCCGTAATTATTCTGCGCAACCCTTTTTCCATCATACCATGCGGCGTTTGAGCCGCTTCCACAGATGCAGATGATGCCCGGGGCGTTTTTGCAGCATGCGATAGCGGCGGCTACTATATCATGGTCGACAATTACTTTTCCAAATTTAAAAAAGGCTGATAAGGCATTGTGGACTATAGCCTTTAGCTCCGGAGAGGAGGAGCCTGCGCCAAAAAAATAAATGCGTTTTATTTCTTCAGCGTGATGTATAAGATTGATATTTTTATTGAGCAGTTGCGTGATGTGTTTTTCATCATTAAAATAGGGGTTTATCCCACTTGTTCTAAAGGAGGCAACAATCCTATCCTTATCGGCCAGCCTCCAATTTGCAAAATGCGATCCGCTATATACAACTGCGATCATGATTTAGATAGATAGTATTGCGGCCATCTTCATCAAATCCTCTTCCAGTTTAAATTCATGTTGATTAAGCGCTTCTTCGAGGCTTGTTATTTTGATGTGATTAGCTTCCAAACCCACCATTACCTGCGATTTTCCGGCTATTAAAGCGTTAACAGCCGCGAAACCTAATCGGCTACCCAATACACGATCAAATGCCGAAGGGCTGCCACCGCGCTGCAAATGGCCCAAAATGGTTACTTTAATGTCGTACAGCTTTACTTCCTTTTGGACCATCTTAGCGATGTCAAAAGCGCCGCCGTGTTTATCACCTTCGGCAACGATTACAATACTTGATGATTTTTTATTTAGCTGACCGGCTTTAAGGTTTTCGATCAGGTCATCAATGGCGGTTTCTTTTTCTGGTAATAATATGGCTTCTGCTCCGCAGGAGATCCCGGCACGCAAAGCAATTGCCCCGGAGTCGCGGCCCATAACCTCGATAAAAAACAGGCGGTCGTGTGCATCGGCAGTATCGCGTATCTTATCAATCGCCTCTATAACCGTGTTGGTGGCGGTATCAAAGCCAAGCGTATAGGTTGAACCATACAAATCATTATCGATAGTTCCCGGTACACCCATAACAGCTATAACCGGATATTTTTGAGAAAAGCGAAGCGCTCCTGTGAAAGTTCCGTCGCCACCGATTACTACCAGGGCATCAATTCCCTGTTTTTTTAAATTTTGATAGGCGATCTCCATTCCTTCGTCTGTGCGGAAGGGCAGGCAGCGTGCTGTTTTTAATATCGTACCGCCAAGATTTAATATGTTGCTTACGGAGCGTGTGTGCATATCGTACATATCGTTGTCGATAAGCCCCTGGTAGCCACGTTTTATGCCTACTACATCCAGGCCATTATAAATGGCAGTTCTGACAACGGACCGGATACACGGGTTCATTCCCGGTGCATCACCACCCGATGTAAGAACTCCAAGTTTTGAAATTTTAGGCATCTTTTAACAGTAATTTTATTGCTACGAAGATAGTGTGTGAAAATTACACCATTAAATTTAATTTAATTTTTTTTACATTAGCAACCAACCATATTTTTTTAGTTATTTACCTGCAATAATATAACCGGTTTTGGAACCTAAGCTACCTACATTTGATTCAGTATTTTCGATCGACTGTGTAATATTCGGCTTTGAAGCCGGAGAACTTAAAATATTACTGATAGAACGAAACGAAGAGCCCTACAAAGATTGGCTTGCCCTGCCCGGCTACATTGTTGAGCAGGACGAAAGCATTGACGACGCGGCCGAACGTATTTTATACGAACTTACCGGCTTACGCGATCTGCATATGCAGCAGTTTCACACCTTCGGCGAAGTTAACCGGCACCCGCAGGGTCGGGTAATAACGGTTGCCTATTATGCGCTGATCCGTATCAACGGGCAGAAAGAGTTGAGGCCTGTTACCCAGTTTGCGCGTAAAGCGTTTTGGCACCCGGTTAATGAACTGCCAAAACTGGCGTTTGACCACTCCGAAATTTTTAAAACAGGGTTTAACAAGATCCGCCGCCGGTTAAATTATCAGCCCATAGCATTTGAACTGCTGCCAGAGAAATTTACGCTTACCCAACTGCAACTGCTTTACGAAGCTATTTTGAACAAAAAACTGGATAAAAGAAATTTCCGCAAAAAAATGCTCAGTTACGGCTTTTTAAAGGAACTCGACGAAAAGCAAAAAGGGGTATCATACCGCGCCGCCAAGCTTTATAAATTCGACAGACGTAAGTATGCAAAGATTTTTAACAGCGAAATGTACCTTGCTTAAGTCAAAAGTCAAATTAAAAGGTCAAAAAATCCG
>CAZZUU010000058.1:0-14482 GCA_964657275.1 uncultured Mucilaginibacter sp.
TCTAAATCCCAAATCAGCAATGGCGCGGGGTTGGTTTCAAAAAGATTCCGGTATTTTCTTTCGGATTCAATCAGGCTTTCCTCGCTTTTTTTTCTTTCGCTCACATCCCTCGCCGTCGCATAAACTATTTGCTCTTTTTCCTCCCACCTGGCCGACCAGTTTAAATAAACTATGGAACCGTCTTTACGGATATATCGGTTTTCGAAATTTGTTAGGGTATTACCTTTTATCAGCCACGCCGCCATTTCTATCGCGCGATCCCTGTCTTCCGGATGGATGTAGTTAGCCAGGGGGGTTCCTATTAATTCAGCCGGAGAATAACCTAAAATCGTCTCAGCTGCTGCGCTTACTTGTAAAAATTCACCAGTTACATTGGTTGAACAGATCATGTCCAGCGATGAGCTGAGTATTTTCTCCAATTCTGTTTTAATGCCTTCCAGCGCTTTTATATTTAGCGTATTCTCGGTAACATCCCTAAAATTATTTACTATTCCGCCAACAGATTCATCGTCTATCAGATTAGTTAATGTGGCATTTAAATAAACATAATGCCCGCGCTTATGCTTCATCCTGTAAACTACATTTGCAATGGGTATTGCCGGCTTACTTAAACATTCGGTCATAATAGCTATTGAATAAGCAATGTCATCCGGATGCATGATCTCGAATGAATTTAAACGTTTAGTTTCGTCTGCGTCATAGCCTAGAATCCGCTGAAATGCCGGAGAAAAGTATAAGGGTTTCCGTTCCTGATCAAGAATAACTATTCCATCGCTGCTGTTTTCAACCAACGCCCTGAATTTTCGCTCGCTGATCTCTATCTGTTTTGATTTTTCGTTGAGTTCAATTTGCGCTTGCGTTAAAGTCGTAATATCATATATGAGCGAAAAAAAACCTTTAATCTGGCCGTCTTCTATATCGGGAAGATATTGGGTATCTAACGTTTTTTCGCCAGCTTTATGAAATGTACGCTCAAACCTTTGGGGGATCCCCGATAAAACACCCAAAATATTTTCCTTGTGCAGCCTAAATTCATCCTCATCTAAAATATTCCGCTTATTGGCTCCAATGATTTGATCAGCATTTTTGCCCAGCCAATCCAGATAAGGTTTGTTAGCGAAAAGGCAGTCTAAATCAGCATTGAAATAAGCTATTAAAGCCGGCAAATTATCGGTTACTGTTTTAGTAAAACGCTCGCTTTGAATAATTTTTTGCTCTGCATTCCTTTTTTCAGTGATATCCCTGAAATTGCAGACGATCGCCTCCACATTAGGATCGCCAAGCATATTGGTAAATAAACACTCAATCCAGATGTAATGCCCATTCTTGTGTTTGGTACGATACACGGAAACAATGGACGCGCCGGGATTAGCTATAATATGGTTAAATGAGTTTGTAACCAGTGCCTTGTCATCGGGATGTATCAAACTGCTTAGCCCGAATTTATTCCGTTCCGCGTCGCTCCATCCAATGATGCGCTCAGCAGATGCGCTCCTGTATACTGTATTTAGGTCTTTATCTAAGAGTGTTATGCCATCGTTGCTATTTTCTATCAGTTTACGATACCGCAGTTCATTGGCGACTATTTTTTCAGTATTCTCTTTAACTCTCCTTTCAAGTTCTATCTTTAATTCATCTTTTTTTTCTTCTGTTTTTTTACGATCCGTTAAGTCGCGGGTAACCTTTGCGAATCCGAGTAGCTTTTTATCATCATCATATAACGGCGTAAAAACAACGTTGGCCCAAAATGAAGCCCCATCTTTCTTGATGCGCCAACCCTCGCTTTCGTGAGAACCATGCTTCAGTGCAGCTTTTAAATTGTGTTCGGGTTCATTTTTTTCAATGTCTTCTTTTGTATAAAAAACAGACATGTGCCTGCCAATAATTTCATCTTCGCTATAACCTTTAATTTGCTCCGCTCCCTTGTTCCAGCTAATAATAATACCTTGCGGATCGAGCATAAAAATGGCATAGTCTTTTACACTTGTTACCAGGAGGCCTAAAAGTTTTTCGTTTATACTGCGCTTCAATTGGAGTTTTTTCATATTTGAAAAAATTTGCTGAAGCCTGTTCAAGATCTGCTGAAATCCGGAAAAGGGATCTTTATTAATAAATTTCTCCGTTCAATTGTATTTAAATTTATGGCTTAACAAAATGGCGGGGAAATCATTGGCTAAGGTTACTATATATAACAGAAACTACAACCCGTGTTTTAACGGTATTTTTTGTCGGAATATCGGTATAAGAAAAAATATTAAAAGATAAGAAAATCGGAAAAGTACTTGGTTTACAGTTAGGCTACTCCTTCAGGTTTTAATAAATTTATGAAGTATTTTTAGCCATAACAAATATTTTACAAAATAAATATGTATGTTATGACAAGTATTTTTTGAGTTTTATAAGCAGATCGTCAGGGTTAAAGGGTTTAGCAATATAATCCTGCATACCTGCTGATATCACTTTTTCGCGAACATTCCCTGTAGCAGATGCAGTTAACGCAATAACCGGTGTTTTTGTATCGAATTCCCGTAGTTTAACCGTTGCAGTATAGCCATCCATTACAGGCATTTGCAGGTCCATTAATACCAGGTCGAAGTTCCCCGAATTCAGCATAGAGACTGCAACTTCGCCATTCTCTGCTACTGCTACTGTAGCATTCCAGTCTTCAAGCAGTTGGGTAGCATAAAGCACATTGAACGGGGTATCCTCAACTAGCAATATGTTTTTATTTTTTAGATCAAAATGCTCCTCACCGATTGTTACCGTATGTTGGTGGCTGCAATCTATGGTTGCAAGCTGAAGGGTAAAAAAAAATTTTGACCCTGTTCCCAATATTGATTCAACCTCAATTTCGCTGTCTAATAATCCCAGTATGCGGCGGGTAATTGCAAGCCCCAATCCGGTGCCGCCGTATTTGCGGGTTATTGATGTTGATGCCTGCGTAAAGGGCAAAAATATTGTTTCCAGGCTTTCCTTAGAAATACCAACACCTGTATCCTCAATAGAAAAATTAATAACGGCTGCTCCGGGTTTGGCTTCGAGTAAATGCGTTTTAACCGTTATGCAGCCCTTATGGGTGAATTTAACCGCATTTGATACCAGGTTATTTAAAACCTGCCCCAGCCTGGTTGAATCGCCCAGAAAGCAGGAAGGGAGTTTGTCGTCTAATTCAAACAGTATCCTGTTTCCGCGTTTATTTGCTGCGTTGGTATTGGCCGTTATAATATCGGTTACCAGTTTTTTAATACAAAACGGTTTTTCTTCCAGGTCAAGTTTTCCTGCTTCAATTTTATTGAAATCCAAAATATCATTAATCAGGACCAAAAGATTGTCGGACGAGGTTTTTAATGCCATTAGATTACCCAGTTGATCTGCGCGGGGATGGTTTTTAAGCAGCAGATGGCCCATCCCTATAACTGCGTTTAGCGGTGTACGGATCTCGTGGCTCATCACAGATAAAAATTCGGATTTTACCATACTGGCTTTTTCGGCTTCTTCTTTCGCAATCAGCAACTGACGCTCCGCTTCTTTCCTCGTTGCCATCTCGGCGTTAAGGAGGTCGACTATTTCTAATAGCCCGCCATCGTCATCGTCAAAGGGTACTTTACTTTCATTCTTTATTTCATGTAAGGAGCTTTTGAGCCTTTTGATGGAGAGCTTTCTCAGCTCCACTTCGCCCTTTAGCCTGCCGTTGATCTCGGAAAACTCATCCTGGCTGATGGCAAATGCATGATCTGATAATTCTTTATCCCTTTCAAATGCCACATACGAACCATTGACGGCTTCAATAAACTGCAAAAAACGGCCGTCAGCGACTAACTCGCTGTTTACGTATTTTTTTAACTGCCTTTGTAAAAGTTTATGATAAGCCATTAGTGGGGGTTTATTCGTTAAATGTGGTAATGGTCATTGTTTGATTGTTTAGTTCGCACTTACTATTGGGGTTCAGCGGTGAAATTTCGCCATAGGAATAAAAACCCGATATTAATGTATCATCGCCCAACCTGTCCTTTACTGCCTCTACTTCTTCGTCAATACGTTTACCAAGAATAAGTTTACGGCCAACACAACTGATCAGTAATGCCAGTTTTGGTTTTTCAGACAGCGCAGACGGAAATTGAGTAAGTGTATTTCCGGCAGCCTGGGTAGCGGCATCAATCAGTTTATCAAAATTAGCTTTCATAAACCGCACGTACGACCCTTCGGGTATATCACCGGCAAAAACCATGCTTTGCTCCTTATCGTCAATAGATAAAATGGTTCTGACAACTGAACTGGTTTGGCCCTCGGGCCGAATATATAGCGGAAACAATAATGCCGACCCGGGCAGCTCATCGGCATATTTACCCAGGTATTGTTTATATAGTTCCAAAGCGCTTTTGTTATCAATCTCAAACAGGCGGTTTGAAACCGAGCGCGTTACTTTTTTCTCGGGACCAAATATATCCCAGCCGCCCATTGAACTGTGACCCACCTTTAAACTATCTCCGTAAAATCCCACTGCCACAATATTACCTTGCGAAGGCACTGCGTTGCAGCCAACCAGGGTATAATTAAACTGGTCACCATCGCCTGCCAGGCCGCCCGTTACCGGGATATTTTTGACATTAACCTGTTCTATGCCCCGTACCAGCTCGCTTCCGTTTACCAGGCCGCCGTCAGATATGATCATCATGTAGGTCAGGTCATCACTTTGCAATTGGCTGAACAAGCTTTTGCCTGCTTCAAAACTATTTGGTAGGTCTTTTATATTAATGCTTGCGGTTTTAAGCCCGGTTTTTTCAAATTCTATCACAACAACCGATACCGTATCGTCATAAACCATATCGTCATAAATCTCACCGGATGTAGAACATAACACGATGTCGGCAGCCTGGTATTCGCTTTTCAGGTTTACATATATATTTCCGTTGCTTAATATCTCTTTGCTGCCAAATGCCAAAACCAGCAAAGCGCCCGAACCGGTGAGCTGGTCGCCCATCTCTTCGGAAAATTTGCCGTTTTTATATAATTTTTGTTTTACTCTCATTTTGATATTTAATTGGGTATGATATTTTCATTTATCCTCATCTTGCCGATCACCTGTTCCACAATAGTTTCAATATTTTTCAGCATTTCCGGCAGGCGCGGATCATGAACCTTTTCCCTGCCCATGTTCTCGATATTTCTGATCTCCTGTTTCAGCACGTTTATATTTAAATTATCGATACTTGGCTTTATTTTATGGGCGATAGCCCCCATTTCTTCGAGGGCGTTGTTGTAGTAGGCGTTGGTCATCTCGGCGAGCATAGGGGGGGTTTGGTCGCAAAAAATGTCCACCATTTTTTCTACAAACGCCACATTGCCCCGGCTTATCGCTATTAATGAATCCAGGCTGTAAAGTTCGTCGCCTGTCTCCTCTCGTGTTATGGTAGCTTCTTTCTCAACAGTTACCTTCTTACCCAGCCATTTAGCTATCGTACGTAACAGATCTTCCTCAGCAAATGGCTTCGACACATAATCACTCATGCCGGCCGCAATACATTTTTCGTTTTCGCCCTTTATTGCACTGGCTGTTAGCGCGATTATGGGTATATGGGCACTGATTTTTCTGATGATGCCTGTTGCTTCAAAGCCGTTTACTTCGGGCATTTGGATATCCATTAGTATAATATCCGGGTTTTGCAGCGTAAACTCGTCTATCGCCTGTTGTCCGTTTGTTGCCTGTATAGTCTCGCCGCCATAATTGTTCACAAATATGGAGGCAACCAGCCTGTTGGTCTCGTTATCGTCGGCAATCAATATTTTCTTACCCGCTAAAAAACCGGGGTCAGCGTGGAATAATTTCTTTTTAGGCAAATCGGTAAAATTGCCTTTCGCTACTTCAATTGTAAATGATATGGTTGTTCCAAATCCCTTTTTGCTTACAACGCTTATCTGGCCGCCCATTAGTTCTATCAGGTCTCTGCAAATACTCATGCCTAATCCTGTGCCGCCATAATTACGTGCTACCGACTCATATTCCTGGCTGAATTTATCAAACAATCGTTCAGTAAATGTATCATCCATACCTATTCCCGTATCTGTTACATCCACCTGTATTACCTGTGTCTTTTGTTTATTTTCAACCAGCTTAAATAAAAGGTCGACAGAGCCTTTTTCGGTAAACTTTACCGCGTTGCTCATTAAATTCAGCAGCACCTGGTTTAAACGATGCGGGTCGCCGATCAATACCGATGATATTTTTTTATCGAAATGTGAGTTGGTAATTTTCAACCCTTTTTCTTCAGCCTTGTGTATCAAAACCCGCATTGATCTTGTGGCCAGCATTTTTGGTTGGAACCCGATATTTTCGAGCCCAAGCTTGCCTGCTTCAATTTTTGAGGAGTCGAGGATATCGTTGATAATTACCAATAAATTCTCTGAAGCGGAGTGGATAATATCCAGGTAATATTGCTGCTGGGGACCCAGTTTGGTTTTGGCCAGCTGGTTGGTCATACCGGTTATCGCATTCATCGGCGTACGTATTTCATGGCTCATGTTCGCAAGAAAGACCTCTTTAGTTCTTGCCGACTGCTCGGCGCTTTCCCTCGCTTTTATTAGTTCAAGTTCCAGGTTTTTATGTTCTGTTATATCTAAATGAATCCCTATCGAACCTTCCAATTCGCCTTTATCGTTATAACGAGGTGCGCCGCTAACCAACCACCACCTTAACTCGCCATCTTTATTTTTTGCTTCCTGTTCGTAAGCATCAGAGATGCCCTTTTTGCGTCTTTCGGCTTTCTCCTTAGCAAGCTCTTCATTATTACTGTTTAACAACAATGGCCGGGCTTGTTGGCCTATGAGTTCGTCGGGTGAGTAGCCACTTAAATTGCAAAAACCTTTGTTGGCATAAGTAATTACTTCACTGTTGTCCACCTCCAGCAGTCCCAGGTTCATATTTGTTATAATATTCCTGTATTTCTCTTCCTTAGCGCGTAGGGTGTCTTCTATCTTCTTTTCGCCGGTTATGTTTTCCTGTATGGCAAAAAACCCCGACAGTTCGCCGTTGGCGTTAAAAAATGGCTGCCCTTGTATCCGTATCCAATATGCTTCGCCAGATTTTGCGTAATTATATATTTCAGTATTAAATGATTGTCCGGATTTAACCTGATCGCGCAAATAGCTGATAGCCGTCTGATCTGTTTGCTCCCCTTGTAATAAACTTCCTGGCTTTTTACCGGCGGCCTCATCCACGGAATAGCCCGTCATTTGCGTAAAACTTTTATTTACCCAAGTTATCCTGCCGCGTTTATCAGTTATTATTACTGCATTAATGTTGCTTTCGGCAATCTGTGAAAGTACTTCAAGACGTTCTTCTTTCTCTTTTTCTGACGTGATGTCCTCCACCAAAGCGAAATATTGAAGTGCTTTTTTTTGATCAGTTCTGTAAGCTTTGCCTTTTACTCTTCCCCAAAACCATGAACCGTCCTTACGGTAATGGATCAACTCCTCGCAAAATGATGTGGATTTTCCAAGGGAGTCAACAACCCGTTGTAATATTGAGTTTTCGGTAAGCGGGCCGGTACAAAAATCAAGGGTATGCTTGCCAATTATTTCATCGCGCATATAACCCATCATTTTGCAGAAGGCGTCATTTACCCAGGTAATCTCACCCCTTTCATTATTATAAACAACGCCGCTTTCATTAGTCTGCGCAAATAGCGACAAGTGGTAAACATTCGCTTCGCCTTGTTTTTTAAGTTCGGTTGTAACCGGTTTTATTACTTTCGGGGTTAATACACCCACAGATTTATTTGTTAATGAACCTGTGAATAATAGCTGTTCGGCTGCCGGCAAATATTCAAACTGACCGGTCAAAGTGGTTTTATCGGGGTTAAAAAATGCGAGTTTTACGGTTTTTCCGCTAATTGATTTAAGTGAAGAATAGTCCTGGTGCTTCAGCACACGTTTATCTATTTGATAAGCCTCGAGTAAGAGCTTGCCTTTACAATCACCGTAAATTTGTTCGAGGCCTTGTCCGATTGTTTCAATAACCAATTTTTTATTAATGAGTATGTGAAACGGGAAGAGGCGGTTAAGCTGTTCTTTGCTAAATATCAAAGCGTTTGTATTCATGTTTTTAACCTGCTTTAGCAATAGTTATTTCTAGGTAGCTATTACATTAAAATTGTACCAAATGAAAAATTATGTAATTAGTTGATTTACAACGACAAACAAACAGAGCCATAATCGGATATTCCATTTTTTGGAAAAGATTCCTTTTTCAGGATATTATTGGTCCAAAACAAGCTCGCCTATTTGCATCATTTTATAAATAGTGCTTTTACCTATATCCAGGGCGTTTGCCGTAGCTATTACGTCGTTGTTATTCAATTTAAGATGGTATTTAATGATATCGCAATTATATTGCCTCAGGGTTTTCAACTCCATTACAAAATTATCATCGCGCTTGATGGGGCATAGGGTAATATCGTCGGGCGTGATGTTATTATTATCACACATTACAGCTGCAAGGTCAACTATGGCTTTAAGTTCCCTTACATTACCGGGAAAACTGTAACTCAACAGCTTGTTTTTTGTATCCTGCGACAAGGTGACAGGCCCCATTTTGTTTTGCTTTGCAAAGTCATCCGCAAAGTGCTTGGCAAGTATCAAAATATCGTTACCGCGTTCTCTCAGCGGCGGCAACTCAATGGGTAACCCCATAATCCGGTAATAAAGGTCTTCCCTAAAATTCCCTTTCTTTACTTCTTCCGCAATATTTTTATGGGTAGCTACAATGAGCCGGATATCCAGCTTTATTTTTTCGTTTCCGCCTATTCTCACCACTTCGCGTTCCTGTAATACCCGCAGCAACTTGCTTTGGATACCCAAATCGAGTTCCGCAATTTCATCGAGGAAAATAGTGCCGCCATTGGCTTCTTCAAATTTGCCGGCCTTTCTCGCATATGCACCTGTAAACGCGCCTTTTTCATAGCCGAATAGTTCACTCTCAATCAATTCTCTTGGAATTGCGGCCATGTTTACCGGCACAAACGCCTTTTTCTTTCTTTCGCTGTTATAATGTATCGCTTTGGCTACAACTTCCTTTCCGGTGCCCGTTTCGCCCGCAATTGATATATTGATATTTGTTTTGGATGCCTTTTCCATCACGCAAAAAACCTTTTTTAGTTTTTCGCTCTGACCAATGATCGTTTTTTCGAACGAGAATTTTTGACTTAACTCTTCCTTTAGCTGCTCAACTTCTTTTTTAAGTGTCTGGGTTTCCCTGATGCGGATAATGCTGTTCCAAAGCAGGTCTTTGGTTGAGTCCTCTTTAACAAGATAGTCGCTTACGCCCATTTTTAACAGGTTTACAGCAACGGATATTTTTTCCTGCGCGCTGATTATAATCACAGGTATTTCTGTGTTTATTTCCCTTATTTTTTGATAAAGTTTATCGCCGCACATGTCGGGAAGGGTGAAATCTATCGTCACCAGGTCGGGTTGTAAATAGAACTTATCCAAACATTCTTTTGCAGTTTCGAACCGGGTAACTTTATAATCAGGATTTAAACTGATATGGTATTCCAATATCTCGCCATACCAGCGGTCGTCTTCTACAATAAAAATGTTATATGGGCGCATTTAAATGAATTAAGGACTGTTAAACCATACAGCCTTTTACGAAATAGCAAGGGGTGAATCCTGTCAACCGGCTTATACAATCGCTGTAGTTGTTTGGTTGACAAGAAATTTTAATTAAGCTTTCCGGTATTTTCTAAATAAAACCCGGGTAGGGCGACAAAAGCTGAGCTTAACGGGGCTGTTCTGGTCACCTGGCGGTTAGCATTGGCATGCTTTTTTTAATCCATTTATGGAAAGCGCTTTTTTTTTGCATCTAACAGAAAAATAAGCGAACCATGAAAAAACCTATCCTGTTATTATTATCCGCTTTAGCGATAATAGCATTAAATCTTCCCGGTGCAAATGCACAGGCCCCGCAGCTTACTGTAGACGGTAAAAGCAATAACGGTGTACAGTTGCAGCAACTGAAAATTGATGTAGTTATTTACGGTAATATCAGCCGTACCACCTGGCAAATGACCTTTTATAATTCCACGTCGAGGATTTTAGAAGGTACGCTTACCTTCCCACTTAAAGATGGTGTAAATGCAAGCCGGTATGCTTTAGACATCAATGGCAAAATGCGTGAAGCCGTTCCGGTTGACAGGGGCAAGGGCGCTGTTGTTTTTGAATCAGTTGAACGCAGAAGAATTGACCCGGGCTTGCTGGAGAAAGTAGCAGGGAACAGTTTCCGAACACGTATTTACCCCATAAACCCGCATAGCACACGCACTGTAATTATAGGCTATGAGGAAGAGATACCATTAGCAGATAATGGCAGCCTAAAATTTACATTACCGCTGAATATAAAAGATACCGTACAAAAGTTTTCATTGAATGCATCGGTAATACAGAGTGCAGCGGCACCGGTTTCGGATGGTGCAAACGGGGATAACCTTCAATTTGATAGCCATCACAATATTTATTCGGCTTCTATTGAAAAAAACAATTATACTCCTGATCATTCTTTATCTTTTTCGATACCCAAACCTCAGGATGTAAGCGAGGTGATGATACAGGCACAAGGCAATAAATACTATTATTTTATAAATACAATTTTGAAGCCACAAACAATCGACAAGCCGGTTCCCCATCATATCGGGTTATTGTGGGATGCATCGTTAAGCAGTACCAACCGTGATTTTAAAAAGGAATTTGCGCTGCTTGATGCCTATTTTAAAAAAGTAAATTACGGGGAGATCACTTTAATAACATTTAGCAATATCCTGTTAAAAAAGAAAGTTTACCAGATCGTAGACGGCAACTGGGCCGGTCTTAAAACTGACCTTGAAAATACGGTTTATGACGGTGCGACTAACTTTGGAAATATCGATTTGTCGCAATATACGGACGATGAATTTTTGCTGATGAGTGATGGCCACCAAACCTTTGGTGATAAATCCATAAAGCTAAATGACAAACCTGTTTATTGCATCAGTTCATCCGCCACGGCCGATTACAGTAATTTAAAACTAATTGCGCTGAAGTCTAAAGGTGAGCTTGTCGATTTAACATCCACTGATAACGATAAGGCACTAAAAACACTGACAACACAGCCTCTGCGCTTTTTAGGTATAAAAAATGGAAATTCGATGGAAGAAAACTATCCATCACTGCCCGTGTCGGTTGGCCGTACGTTTTCATTGGCCGGAGTTACCCGCGATCCTAATCAAACAATCACTTTACAATACGGATATGGCAATAAGGTAAGCTATGAAAAGGAAATTACTTTAGACCTTGCCAAAAACTCGGTCGACAGCCTTGATGTTGCAAAACTATGGGCACAAAAGAAAATAGACGAGTTAGATATTAACTATAACGCCAACCGGCAGGATATAGAATCACTGGGTAAACGATACGGCATAGTAACGCGCAATACGTCGCTAATTGTTTTGGAAAGCGTAAACGATTATATACAATATGGTATTGAGCCACCGGCTGAATTACGCGCACAGTACGATACTATTATGAAGCAGCGGGGACCTGTCGATACACAAACACGTGAAAATTTGACCACGTCCACAGCAATGCAAAAGGAGTTGACCCGGTGGTGGAATTTGGATATAAAGCCTAAACTCCCGGTCAAAAAATATAAAGGACACAATCGCGACATCGCCCATCATTCAAACGCGGTGGTTGTTGCAGATGAGATGGCGTCACGCCCCGCTGCCGTGGCGGAAGTTAATAGCCCAGCCCCGGGAAATCAACTTAATGAAGTTGCGGCCGGTTATTATGCAACGCAAAAAAGAACCGATGTAACGGGCTCAGTCAGCGCGGTATCTGCCGCAAAGATCGATGGGTCTCCGGTTACCACACTAGATCAAGCCCTGCAAGGCAGGGTTGCAGGCATACAGGTTACAAATAATGACGTGTCTCCGGGCGGTAATGCCACTATATTTATTCGGGGGGCAGATAGTATCGCAAGAGCGGATAAAGCCCCCTTGTATATAATTGATGGCAGGCTTGCAACCGGGGTTTCGCCACTTACTGAAGTCAATCCCGATGATATTGTTGCTATCGATGTGTTAAAAGATGCTTCGGCAACCGCTTTATATGGCATTAGGGGGGCTAATGGCGTAGTTATAATCACCACTAAAAATGGAAGGTCAAGAGCCAATTCAACCTCGACCAATGCAAATCACAATAAGGGTATCAACATCACCTATCAAAAACCGGATGCCGATTACCTGAAAACCATACAAAAAACAGACAAGAACAATCAATATCAAAAATACCTTGAGTTGAGGTCGGCTTTTAAGGCCGATCCTGTTTACTATTTTGATGTGGCTGGCTATTTTATAAGAAACGGGAACAAGGAAATTGGCCTGAGAATATTAAGTAACCTGGCCGAGCTGGATATGGAAAGCTATGAGCTTTATAAGATGCTCGCCTACAAATTAAAGCAACTCGGGGATTTTGAAGGCGAGGCATTTGCGTTTAAAAAGGTGATGGATTTACGCCCGCTTGACCCGCAGAGCTACCGCGATTACGGGTTGGCGCTTGAAGATTTAGGACAGCATCAAAGGGCTTTGGATGTATTATATAACGCGATGACCAAAAGTTATACTGCTGACGCCGATAATCTTTATGAGGGCATTCAGGAAATATTCCTGCCGGAAATAAACCGCATAATCGCCTTAAACAAAGGCAAACTTAACCTTTCGGCTATACCTAAAACAGTTATTAAACCGTTGCCTGTAGACGTACGCATTGTGATGGACTGGAATATGAATAATACGGATATCGACCTATGGGTAACTGACCCTAACGGCGAAAAATGTTATTACAGCCATAACCGAACTGAGATAGGCGGCCGTATCTCGCATGATATGACGCAGGGTTTTGGCCCGGAGCAGTTTTTATTGAAGACAGCCATCAAAGGAACTTACAAGATAGAAATCAATTATTACGGCGACAGGCAGGCCACTATTGCCGGTCCTACTACCGTTATGGCCGAACTATTTACACACTATGGAACCCCGCAGGAAAAAAAGGAGTTGATCGTTTTGCAAATGAAAAAAGGGGCTAACGGCGCTGTGTACGTTGGTGATCTGGATTTTAAGTAGTATTCTCCTAAACTTATCATGTAATAATGAGAAGGCCGCCCTTGCAAGGCGGTCTTTTTTGTTGATTCGAGTAATATATTTTTTCATTTTCATTCCTCAATTAAATAAGATATTTTTAAGCCCCTTTATAAACTAAAAACATAAATGAAAAATATTAAAAAACTGGCTGCAGGCAGACGTGCTGCTTTATGCGCGGGCTTATTGGCTATATTATTAGCTGGTCTTGATAATCATACAATGGCCCAGGGGGCAACTTCTGCTGCCGCAAAACCGTTGATTCCGGCAGTGTTACCGGGAAAGGGTGCGGCCCAGTTCGACTTCTTTTATGCCGGGGAGGCAAAGGCGCGTAATATGTATATCGTCCGCAAAGGCAAAATTGCCTGGTCGTATATTGATACTGCCGGCCATGGCGAGATCAGCGATGCGGTTTTAATGACGAATGGCAATATACTGTTTGCGCACCAGTTTGGCATTACCTTGATCAGCCCTGATAAAAAAGTGCTTTGGAATTATGATACCCCAAAAGGCTATGAAACACATACGGCCCAACCTATCGGGAACGATCATGTTGTTTTTATTCAGAATGGCGATACCGCCAAGCTATTTGTAGTGAACATTAAGACCGGCAAAACCGAAAAAGAATTCGCGCTGCCTGTTAAAAACCCTAAAAGTGTTCACGGTCAGTTTCGCCATGCAAGGCTAACGGAAGCAGGCACTATTATCGTTGCACACATGGACCTGGGAAAAGTTTGCGAATATGATGTAAACGGCAACCAGCTTTTATCGCTGGATGTTCCGGGAGTTTGGTCGGCTGTGCCACTGAAAAACGGGAACATACTGGTTTCTGGAAATTTCCGTTTCGTTCGTGAAATTACCCGTAAAGGCGAGGTGGTTTGGGAATACCCGCTGGATGAGATACCCGACTTTACCATATCCTCACCTCAAATTGCCATCCGCCTCGCCGATGGTAATACCATTATAAACAATTGGTTTAATCAATGGAATGGTTCGGTTGACCCCACAAAAGCTCAGGCACAAGCAATTGAAGTTACACCCGGTAAAAAAGTGATATGGGCCCTGCATGCCTGGGGCGATCCTTTGAACCTGGGGCCATCAACTACCATTCAGGTGCTTGGAGACGCTAACAGCACATCCGAGAAAGTTCATTTTGGCGATATTAAATAACTCAATAAAAGGCGGTCTTAAAATTATCAGTCAAACCGTTTGAGTTGCTCAATTACGGCATCCTTAAATCCGGGTAGACGGGTGAGGTCAGTTTCCCAAAGATCCTCGTTGCTGAGTATATTTTCGACAGCGTTGCCTTCATC
>CAZZUU010000059.1:0-14462 GCA_964657275.1 uncultured Mucilaginibacter sp.
GCCGAGGTCGAAAATGCTATTAACATGCACAGCAGCGTAGTTGAGTCGGCCGTGGTTGGTTACCCGCATGATATTAAAGGACAAGGGGTATATGCCTATGTGGTCTGCCCCAATATGCATGGCGACGAAGAGCTTGCGCGGAAAGATATTATGATGACCGTTTCCCGGATCATAGGGGCAATCGCAAAACCGGACAAGATCCAGTTTGTAACCGGTCTTCCAAAAACACGCTCAGGCAAAATTATGCGCCGTATTTTAAGAAAAATTGCAGAGGGCGATACCGGTAATTTAGGTGATACGTCTACTTTGCTTGATCCGGCAGTTGTTGATGAGATTAAGATAGGGGCGCTATAGGGAAGTTCATAGTTGATGGTTCATAGTTCATAGCCGAAGTTTAGATTTTCAGAACTAAATGATGTTTGAGATGTTGTAATGGCACATCCTAATAAAAAACATCATGGACAAATTAGAATTAAAAGGCGGCTGGAACGAGATAAAGGGTAAGATAAAACAAGCCTACGGCGATCTTACCGATAACGACCTGATACATGAGGAAGGTAAGGACGACGAAACGTTAGGAAAGCTTCAAAAAAAAACGGGCAAATCCCGTGATGAATTAGTGAAGTGGATAAACAGCTTATAAGATTGGAAAAGCCCTGGTAATGCCGGGGCTTTTATCTAAAGAGTTTTGAAAGATCGATGCTTAAGTCGGGAAGTAATAATGAATTTAGTTGCTCATTTTCTTGAGCTTTTTGATTTAAGTGGTACACACCTTCTTTAAGTGTATATAAATCGGCGTTTTGAGCTATCGGATCAACAATGATGTATTCCTTGACACCGTATCTTTCGTAGATATCCTTTTTTTGACGTAGATCATAGTATGCATTTGAGGGAGAAAGTATTTCAATAACCAAATCAGGCGCTCCTTCAACACGGTCAGAAATCAACTCAGATTTTCTTCCTGCTGAAATAAAAAGTATATCCGGTTGCAACACATTTCCTTCATCCAACTTGACATCCATCGGCGCACACACCAAAAATCCTTCATTGTTGGTGCTGTCTAAATAATTGAGCATTAATTGATTAAGTCTGCCAGAAATAATCTGGTGTAATGGAATAGGTGAAGGTGACATAATTAAATCGTAATTGATTAATTGAAAAGGCGCACCTTCCTCCAGCAGCATATAATCATCAACGGTGTATTTCTTTTTCTTTTCAACAGCAAGCATAAATCAAATATAACTAATTTTGTGCCAAATGAAAAACACCAAACCGACTATTTTAGTTGTTAACGATGATGGCATCACCGCCCCCGGGATAAAGGCTTTAATGGATGCAATGGCCGAAATTGGCAGGGTGGTAGTTGTCGCGCCGGATAGCCCTCAATCTGGAATGGGCCACGCTATAACGATAGGTAAACCTTTAAGGCTTGACCATGTTTCTATTTATGATGGGATAGAGATGTACCGCTGCTCGGGCACCCCTGTAGATTGCGTTAAGCTGGCGGTAAATAAAATATTCAAGGGCCAAAAGCCTGATCTATGCGTTTCTGGGATCAATCACGGCTTAAATAATTCTATTAATATATTGTATTCGGGCACCATGTCGGCAGCGGTTGAAGGTGCGATAGAAAGTATACCGTCAATAGGGTTTTCGCTGGATGATTATACTATGGAGGCTGATTTTAGTCATTGTATTAAATTTGCCAAAGAAATTGCGCTGGCTGTTTTAAAAAATGGCCTGCCGACGGCGACATTGCTTAACGTAAATTTCCCTGCTACCAAAGCTATTAAAGGAATTAAAATATGCCGCCAGGCAAATGCAAAATGGGCGGAAGAATTTGACGAGCGCATGGATCCGCATAAGCGTCCCTATTATTGGCTAACAGGCGTTTTCCAATTAAATGACGGTGGGGAAGATACCGACGTTTGGGCGCTTGATCACGATTATGTATCGGTGGTGCCCGTGCAATTTGATATGACGGCCCATTACGCAATCCCCACGCTCAATGAATGGAAATTAGGTGAATAATGATCAAAAGGTTCTAAGTTATCGGCAGCAATCGTACTTTTGAATTTATGCCGCAGAAAAATAGTTTAGTCACCGGTATTTTGGCCGCCTTAATATTTCCTTTAATTGCCTGGGGAGTGGCGTATTTGCTGCGAAACAATGTGGATATCATCAATCGGCCAGCCTTACCATACCTTGTCGCAGTTGCTTTGAATTTGATTTCGATTAGATTAATTCAAAAAAAGGAACTTGATCAAACAAGCCGGGGAATTATGCTTACTACTTTTGCTATTATGGTGCTGATAGTAATAACTAAAATACTCAGATGAAGTATTACCTCGTAGCCGGCGAAGCTTCCGGCGATCTGCATGGAGCTAATTTGATGAAAGCGTTAAAGGAGCTGGATCCACAAGCAGAGTTCAGGTTTTTTGGCGGAGATTTAATGCAGGCTGAAGGTGGAACGCCGGTTAAACACTTCGCTGATATGGCCTTTATGGGATTTATCGAAGTGGTGACCAATTTGAACACCATTTTAAAAAATCTTAAATTCTGCAAGGAGGATATAGCCGCCTGGAATCCTGACGTATTAATATTGATTGATTTCCCCGGCTTCAATTTAAAGATAGCAGAGTTCGCAAAAAAAAATAAACTGCTGGTTTGTTATTACATATCACCGAAGGTTTGGGCCTGGAACCAAAAGCGGGTACTGAAAATAAAAAAGATAGTCGACCACCTGTTTTGCATACTGCCATTTGAGGTTGATTTTTATAGAAGCTGGGGAATGGAAGTTGATTATGTAGGTAACCCTTTACTGGATGCAATTTCGGCATTTAAGCCCGACGAAACTTTTCTCGAAAACAATAATCTTACTTCCAAAAAAGTCATTGCCCTGCTGCCCGGCAGCCGCAAACAGGAGATCAGCCGTTTGTTGCCTCCAATGATAGGCGTGATCGAGAAATTCCCGGACCACTATTTTGTTATCGCAGGGGCACCGTCATTTAATGGCGGTTACTATGATCAGTTTTTGAACGGGAAAAATGTACCTGTTATTTTTAATGCAACTTATGATTTGCTGAGTAATGCGCAGGCTGCTGTGGTCGCATCAGGAACGGCAGTACTGGAAACCGCTTTATTTAATGTGCCGCAAGTATTAGTTTATAAAGGGCAGCCCATAAGCATTGCAATAGCGCGTGCATTGGTAAAAATAAAATTCATATCGCTGGTTAACCTGATAATGGATAAACTGGTGATAAAAGAACTTATACAGCAGGATTGCACCTCGGAAAACATTGCCGGTGAATTAAATAACTTGCTTAATAACCCGGCTTGTCGCGAAAATATGCTTGCCGATTATGACGCGCTCGATGAAAAAATGGGCAAACCCGGTGCATCTGCTAAAACCGCCGCGTTAATTATAAAATATACCGAAAAAAACAAAGCCCTGCAATAATGCCGGGCTTAATGGTTTCATAAGTAATAATATATGATGGTCAGGCTGCCGACAATGTTTGCTGAACAGCTTCCTGTTTGTTGCGGCTAAGAAATGGATTTTTCGCTTTGAAAGACCTTAAATCTTCCATTAATAAATTTTTTAACTCGTTGTCGAACTTGGCAACTAATTTAGTGGTTGATATTTTTTTATAGGCTTTCATAGTTTTATATTTTAGTAGTTGAGTTTTAGTTTCTTAATTAAGCAGCCGTGAGTTCTACATTAATGCTGTTTAAAAACTGCGCCCGCGCTGCTTTAATTGCTTTAAGGTCGTTCATTATAATCTTCTTAAGGTCTTTATCAAAACGCGCTAATAATTTGCTTGCTGATGATGTTTTGTTAGTTTTCATTTCTTAGGGATTATGAGTTTATATTTTGTTTGTTATTATCTTCTTGCGTTAAATTGTCTTTCCTGCGTTTAGCTTCTTTGTATTGCCTTAACAATTGTTCTTTGTCGCGCTCATCAGAGGTCATTGAAGGGTTTACCGGGTTCGCCCACTCCTTCTCCTCATCAACCTTTATCTTTTTCCTTTCTGGCGCCATTTGATAAGTAGTATTCCAAATTGATGCCAAAATTTATCTTGTAGGCTGAAATAATCATCCGCACCTAAGATTTATTTTTCATTTATATGGAAAATACGGTAAAAAGGTTGCAAACGGTTTAAAACCTGTGCTGTTTTTGGGGAATAGTGTATAAAATTGTATAAACTGCTGTTGTAAACAGTGGTCATCCTGGTTTAGTTGCCATCTTTTGATGATAGCTGAAATGAATGACAAGTGTCACGGTAGAGAGAATCACGCCGATTGCACATACACCGTTCCATTGGTAGGTCTTCCAAAGCATGGTAGCAACAAAAGTACCAGCAGAGCCCCCTATAAAATAAGTAACCATATAAATGGTGTTGATACGGTTACGGGCCTGCGCATTCAATGAAAAAATTATCGCCTGGTTTGAGATGTGTGTAGCCTGTACACCCATATCCATTATTATCACGCCGATTATCAAACCGATAATGCTATGCGCCGAGAAAAAGAAGATAACAAACGAGATCAAAACTAAAAACAAAGTAAAAGCCGATAACCTGTAAGCGTCCATTTTATCGCTTAAGCGGCCCATTAAACCGACAGCTATCGCGCCAAAAGCGCCTGCTAATCCAAATTCACCTGCTTCACGGCTACCGAGGTTAAAATTTTGATGCAGTAAAAATACCAGCGTTGTCCAAAAAGCGCTAAAACAGGCAAAACATAAAGCGCCGCGTATTGCGGCCAATCTCAATTTAGGTTCATATTTAACCAGGTCGATGAGTGACGTCATCAATTCCTTATAATTACCGCCATAATCAGGCTCTACTTCCGGCAACAACAGCCCAATCAATAACCAAATCACTAACATCATACCTGCCGCGATATAAAAAACCGCCCGCCAACCAAAATAGTCCCCAATAAAGCCGGCAAACGTTCGCGATAATAATATACCTATTAGCAAACCGCTCATAATAACACCTATCTTTTTTCCGCGTTCTTCCGGTTTTGCCAAATGCGCAGCCATCGGTATAAGTAACTGTGGTATTATTGACGATGCCCCCAAAAGAAAACTGGCTAATATTAATAGATTAATATCCCGGGCTGCAGCTGTTAATATCAGGGAGATAACTATAAAAAAGAAAATAACGATCATTAACCGCTTGCGTTTAAGCATATCAGCAAGCGGTACCAGGAAAAACATACCCACAGCATAGCCTATTTGCGTTAACATCGATACCTGCCCTGCCTTTGCACGCGAAACGTGGAAGGTGTTTGCTATATCCTGTAAAAGCGGTTGATTGTAATAAAGATTGGCTACTACGACCCCGGTAGAAATAGTCATGAGCCACAAGGTCGGCGTGGTAAGTCCGGGATGTTTTTTAGCAGCGGGATTGGCGCTCATACCTGTTTTTAATATTGAGCAGCAAAGGTGTTAAAGCATTTTTATAATGATGTTTTAATTGCGCAATATTTTAAAAATAAAGTGATTTTACTTTTTGAATAAACTTCAGTCAAAAAAATAATATTTGTTTTTTCGGTGATAATTTGTTTTATTTGGGATAACAATTTTTTAACCCCCTAAAGAAAACGCTATAGATTAGAACTTTACTTGAGTAAAATATTAAATTAATTAAGTTAGAAGTTTTTCTATGGATTTTCAATTGAAGAGTGATCAGGATCTAATCCATCTCTATATTTCGGGCAACGAAGCGGGATTAGTAGAGTTGATCAGGCGTTATCAATCAAAAATATACACTTCCATTTATTTGCTGGTAAAAGACGAATATCTTGCTGAAGATATTTTTCAGGATACCTTTATCAAGGTTATCAATACCCTAAAAGCTAATAAATATAACGAAGAAGGCAAATTTTTACCCTGGGTAAGCCGTATAGCCCATAATTTAGTGATCGACCATTTCCGTCGCGAAAAGCGCGCGCCGATGATCAATAACGGTGACGACTTCGACATTTTTGAAGTATTGGGTAATTACGATGAAAGCACCGAGGATCGCATGGTGCGCGAACAAACCTACAAAGACCTAAAATCGCTGATCCACTTACTCCCCGCCGAGCAAAAAGAGGTATTGATCATGCGCCATTTTGGTGACATGAGCTTTAAAGAGATCGCTGATATTACAGATGTTAGCATTAATACTGCGCTTGGCCGTATGCGTTATGCCCTTAATAACCTGCGGAAGATGATGCAAAGCAAGGAATTGAGTCTTAAAAATTAAGGCAGACGGGATAGTCCTAAAGTCTGGAAAGTCCGAAAGAAAAAGTGTTGGTTGTCGAAAAAAGCGGCTCAAAAACCTTTCTTTCGGACTTTCGGTCTTTCCCGACTTTTCTGACTTAAAATAAATTTCATTTAATTTTCATCTTCATAAAATATTTAATAAATGTTGTCGTTTAGTATCAGTAAACTAAATAATAAAAGCGTATGGATGAAACCTTTACAACAACTTTAAATGTACTTACCAACAAAGCTAAGGTGAATGCGGAATTGCAGGAGAACCTGGAAGGCGACGAATTAATGTTCTATCATTCTCTTCGTGCTGATCTGGATCTTTTGAAGAAAAACCCGAAAGTTCAAACTATTCACAATATTCTCGATCATTCAAAAAGCCTTCGTTAAAGTAATTACCTACTGGTTCGCAGTTCATATCATGTTATAAAACATCGTTTATGAGCTGCGGGCCTTTTTTATTTCAAGTGAATTTTTCTGCTTTTACTGCATTTGCATAGCTGCAAATTATTGTCTTATTTTTACCGCCATCATGGCCAACCGCAATAAATTATATTTTGCTTCCGATTTTCATTTAGGCGCGGGCCCTTATTCAAAATATCGCGAACGTGAAGCTCGACTGGTGCGCTGGCTCGATTTTATAAAAACCGATGCCGCCGAAGTTTTTTTAATGGGCGACGTTTTCGATTTCTGGTTCGAATATAAAACAGTAGTACCCAAAGGGTATATCCGTTTCCTCGGGAAACTTGCCGAGCTTGCTGATTCGGGCGTTAAAATTTACTTTTTTAAAGGCAATCACGACATGTGGATGTTTGACTATTTCGAACGCGAACTTGGCGCAACTATAATCAGCGACGAACTGGAGATAGAGCGAAACGGCAAAAAGTTTTACCTGCACCACGGCGACGGTCTAGGCCCGGGCGATACCATGTATAAAGTTTTAAAAAAGGTTTTCCGCAGCAGCATTTGTCAGTGGTTATTTGCCAGGATCCATCCGAATTTGGGCGTCGGCATTGCTAATTACTGGTCGTCAAAAAGCCGCATAGCGGGTCAAAAGATACCGGGCGGAAAACCCGGACAGCACGAATGGTTGGTTAGCTACAGCAACGAATTGTTGAAAATACATTTTTATGATTACCTGGTATTTGGTCACCGGCACAAACCTTTTGATATTGCACTGAATGATAGAAGCAGGTATATTAACCTTGGTGAATGGGTGAACGCCAGCACCTATGCTGTTTTTGATGGCGAAACGTTAAGCCTGGAGCACTTTGAAAAAATCGCTAACCAGTAGCTATTACTGCTTTTTAAACTCATAGGGGTCGCTTTCAACTTCATCATCAACCTTTACTCTTACCGAGATTACCCTGCCATTTTGTATGGTGAATGGGAAAACCGCCTTACCAAATATCGGTTCGGAGAAAGTGGCGTAAAAACGGTTACCCCCAAGCGGCTGCAAGTGAGCATACATTTTTGGATGATGCTCAAAACGCATTTCCAGGTCGTTATTCTCGCCCTGTGTAACGGTCATACTGCCATAAAATTCGTTAGTATATTTACCGGTATAATTGGTTACCGGTAAGGCGGGCATTGGGTTTAACGCTATCGAATCCCGCAGCCTTTTATCTGCTGCCTGCTGCATGGTTGCATTGGCCTTATAATTATTCAGATAAAGCTCGTTGTAATTACGAAACGGCCTTTTAAAATAGGCATCCATGATCTCCAGGCGCAAGGCTTCATAAAATCCGTTCTGATCGGTGTTGGTTAGTATCACAATGCCCAAATGTTCTTGCGGAACCAAAGTAACCGATGATAAATAACCGCTTACCTCGCCGCTGTGTGTTATAATATGACGTGTGGCATAATCCTGTATGTACCAGCCCAGCCCATAAAACTGATAATCTGTCTCGCCGTTTAAGTGGTGCGTTGTGCCCACAAGATCTTGAATTTCACGCGTGGCTTGTATAGCAGCAAGAGGAATAACCTGTCGCTGGCCAACCTTTCCATCGTTCAGTAAGGCTAATACCCATTTACTCATATCATTTATAGACGAAGAGATTGACATAGCTGGGGCAAGACCATCAATTTGGCCATACGGAATTGGCGTTAGCCGGCCGTCAACAAGGGTGTGGGGCACTGATCTGTTCAACGACTTTGGCAAATCAGCACTTAAGGCGAGTGTATTAGTCATGCCCAGGGGAGCAAAAATATTTTCTTTTAAATAGAGTTCCCACGGCTCACCCGTTACTTTCGGGATGATCTCACCTGCAGCTAAGAAAGCTGAATTGGTGTAGCCCCATTTGGTACGAAAAGGATAAACAGCCTTCATTCGGCCGAGTCTTTCTATAATTTCACTCCGGTTAAGGTTGGTGTTATAAAAAGTAAAATCGCCCTGGAAGGTTTTGAAACCCAACCGGTGGCATAACAAATCCTTTATAATAGCCTCTTCACCAGCTAACTTATCATCCAATTTAAACTTTGGCAGGTATTTGGTTACCCTATCATCCAGCGAAAGTTTATTCGCTGATTGAAGCATTGCCAGGGCAGTTGCAGTAAAAGCTTTGGTGTTACTGCCTATCATAAACAGTGTATTTATATCAACCTTGGCGGGATCTCCAAGCTCTTTTATCCCGTAAGCTTTCAGCAGAACCAGCTTTCCGTCTTTAACAACGCAAACGGCGGCACCGGGTACGCGCCAGTTGGTAAGCGCGCGGTTTATATAAACATCCAGGCTGTCTTTAAAAAACTTGCTTCTATCAATGCGCTGCGCTTGCACCATTGTGGTGCAGATCATAAAACCAATTAAAAGCAGCAATAATTTTTTCATCTTATTCAAGGCAACAATATGCTAAATTAACGGAAAAAGTTAAAGGAGATTATTTTTTATATGGCGGGTTTCGGCAACACGCAATTATCCGGTGCCCTCACCGAACATTAACATTTTTTTACATTTGCTGTAAAATACAATCTTTAAGTTTACCAACCAGATAAATTTAATGGGCTGCAAGTATTTTATATTAGTTTTTATAGGCGTTTGCTTTGGTTTTAAATTATCAGCGCAGCAAATATTTGCTATAAAAGGGATAATATATATGAAACCGGGTATGGAAAGGGCAGCGCAGGTACTGATAACCAATTTGAGGAGCAATGATATGATTAGCTGCGATCAACTGGGCAGCTTTGCCATAAAGGCCGCAATTGGCGATACGCTGCTTTTCCGTAAAATCAGTTGTGCTGAGCAAAAAATTGCGGTTAACAGTCCAAAAGATTTAATTGTATATATGCAGAGCGTGGTTAAACTGGATGAAGTTACCGTACGAGGGCAAACCAAACGCCAGGAATTAAAGGAAGTAATGGGACAGTACCGCAGTGAGGGGACTTTTTATGATGGGAAACCACCTGTATTATCTTTTTTAGCATCGCCAATTACGGCTTTTTATGAGCTGTTTGGCAAAACTCCGGGAGAGGCACGCCGTTTCGCGGTCTATTCCAAACAGGAGCTGGAGTATGCAGAGGTTGAAAGACGGTACACTTTGGTTCTGGTTAAAAGGGTAACCAACACCTCGGACAGCACTGCAAAAAAATTCATGAATTACTATACACCCTCGTTTGAAGATTTAAAAGAATGGGACGACTATGAATTGATACGGAGAATTAAAAGGGCATATCAATATTATGATAAAAACAGGGATAAAGAACGGTTGCAACAAATAAATGCTCCCACATTTTTAAAATCAACTAAGGATACAGTAAAGTTATCAGGAGATTAGTTTGATTTACGCTACCAAAACTATCGATATTTCTTTTATTCCCCTTCAGTCCAAAAGGACTCCTATGGAGGGGGTTAGATCCCCAGGGCTTCGCAGGCCTTTTCGGCGGCAAGTTTTTCAGCGTTCTTTTTGCTGAATTCTTTTCCGCTGCCCATTATCTCGCCGTCGATAATAGCCTGAACGGTAAATAATTTAAGATTCTCGCCTTCTTCGTTGCTGATCAAATCGAAGCTAATGTCCCGGCTATGACGCTGGCACCACTCAATAAGCTTGCTTTTGAAATTGGTTTCCGTTTGCTCAAGCGTATGGATATCAATATGCGATTTGATGATATGATTAACAAGGAAATTCTTTGTAAAATCATACCCCTTATCCAGGTAAACTGCACCAATCAGCGCTTCAAATGCATCCCCAAGCAAAGATCCTTGTCTTGACGAATTAAGCATGCGGCTATCGTATTCGATCAATTTGTCGAAACCCAGTTTACGGGCCAATTGATTTAAGTTTACTCGGCTTACAATTTTTGAACGAAGTTCCGTCAAAAAGCCTTCATCTTCATACGGATATAATTTAAAGAGCACCTCTGCTACCACGCTGCCGAGTACTGCATCACCTAAAAATTCGAGGCGCTCATTACTGTTTTTTACCCCCTTTTTTACGTTTTGGGCGGCTGACTTATGACGAAAAGCAAGCTTGTATAAAGACAAATTGCCCGGTACAAAACCGAGCAAATTCTTTAAAACCTTAACATATTTTCTATTAGGGGATAAATAAAGCTTATAGAAACGACTTATAGGCATCCGATACGATTAAGCTTCGTACTTTTTAAATATTACAGATGCGTTATGGCCGCCAAAACCAAAGCCGTTGCTTTGTACCACGTTAACTACACGCTTTTGCGCCTTGTTGAACGTAAAGTTTATTTTTGGATCAAACGCCGGGTCGTCGGTAAAATGATTGATGGTTGGCGGTACAATATCGTGATTTAGTGCCAGGATAGCAGCTATCGCTTCTACAGCGCCGGCAGCTCCCAACAAGTGGCCGGTCATTGATTTGGTAGAGCTGATGTTTATGCGATATATTTCATCGCCAAAAGCATCCTGAATGGCTTTAACTTCCTGCGGGTCGCCGATTGGGGTCGACGTACCGTGAACATTTACATAATCGATATCTGCCGGGGTCATACCTGCATCTTCAAGCGCAGCTTTCATTACCAATGCAGCGCCAAGTCCATCAGGGTGGGGTGCCGTCATGTGATAAGCATCGGCACTCATGCCTCCGCCCATCATTTCGGCATAAATTTTGGCGCCGCGTTTTTTTGCGTGCTCCAGCTCTTCCAAAATAATAGTTCCGGCACCTTCACCTGCTACGAAGCCGTCGCGATCGAGATCGAACGGACGTGATGCCGTTGCCGGATCGTCGTTGCGGGTTGATAAAGCATGCATTGCATTAAAACCGCCGATACCGGCTTCATTGATGATCGCTTCGGATCCCCCGCTTATAAACATATTGGCTTTACCCAAACGGATATAATTAAAGGCATCTATAAGGGCATTGTTTGATGAAGCACAGGCCGCAACGGTTGAAAAGTTAGGACCGCGCAATCCGTATTTGATAGATATATGGCCGGGAGCTATATCAGCTATCATCTTGGGGATAAAGAATGGGTTAAAACGCGGTGAACCATCACCTTTGGCGAAATTTACCACTTCATCTAAAAAGGTTTTTAGTCCGCCGATGCCTGACCCCCAGATAACGCCGATACGGCTGGTATCCAGTTTATCAAAATCAAGCCCGGCATCTTTTACCGCTTCTTCAGTAGAAAATAAAGCATATTGAACAAATGGATCCAATTTCCTTGCATCTTTTCTGCCTAAAAATGCATCGGCATCAAAGTTTTTTACCTCGCAAGCAAATTTAGTTTTGAATTTTTCGGTATCAAAACTCTTGATCAAGGCAGCGCCACTCACTCCATTGATCAACGATTCCCAATATTCAGGAACGCTGTTGCCAATCGGAGTAAGTGCTCCAAGCCCGGTTACTACAACTCTTTTAAACTCCATTTAATGCTTTTGGGGAGTTTCTTATTTAACGTTTTTTTCGAGGTAAGCAACAGCCTGTCCAACAGTACCGATAGTTTCGGCCTGGTCATCAGGGATAGCCACGTTAAATTCTTTTTCAAACTCCATGATCAATTCCACGGTGTCTAACGAGTCAGCACCAAGATCGTTGGTGAAGCTAGCTTCGGGTGTTACTTCACTTTCGTCAACACCTAATTTTTCTACGATAATAGCTTTTACTCTTGAAGCGATATCAGACATAGTCTTATAGTTTTAATGATTAATAAAAATTCTGTGCAAAGAAAAATAAATTCTGTTAAATATCAAATCTAAAAACTTTTGCATTATATGCAACAATATTTTATTGCATCTGTTTCAGTTTTGTATTTTTACCGGCGCAAAAGTAATGATTTTGAACAGGAAATTTTTAAAGTTTGAGATCGATCTCGATTTTGTTTTGATCGCCGTAACTACTTCGCTAAAAGATTATCGTATTTGTTACCTTATTAACAAGTCTTTAAACTTTAATTTCATCAAAATACCCGACTTACCTGTTGATATTTCGCGGGATGCCACGCCTGTTTTGTTCTCTATATATCATTACAACTGGGAAACTACCGAAACCGACTTTTATTTTATAGCCAATAAAGGATCTGAAGGTTACCTTATTCCTGAAATGAAGAAAGCAGATTATTTTTTGTTGATAAAAAATTATATCGATGATGATGACCTGGATAACCTGCTTTCGGCGCTAAACAAGATACCAGAAATCGTCGCTGCGGTAAAGATTGACCCTAAAAAAATAAAATCACGCGAAAATCTCTTATTTTAGCGCGAAATTCAGCAGGGCTATCGTTACGCCATTGTAACCAGCCAGGCCTGTTTTAACCTGATAAATATGAAATTATATTATAACCGAACCAAAATTGTTGCCACAATGGGGCCTGCATCGGCTAAAAAAGATGTGTTGTTAGCCATGATAAAGGCTGGCGTAAATATATGCCGCCTTAATTTTTCGCATGGAAAAGCGCAGGACCACAAGGCAGTAATAGATACCATTCGCGAAATTAATTCACAATATAAAACTAACGTAGGTATACTGGCCGATTTGCAAGGACCTAAAATCCGTATCGGACTGGTTAAAGACGGCGGCATCCACCTGGTTAACGGCACACAAATTAATATTACCACCCACGAGTGCATCGGCGACGATAACCGGATATATATTACTTACGAAACCTTTCCGCAGGACGTACAGAAAGATGAGATCATTTTGTTAGACGACGGGAAGATCCAGATGAAGGTTATAGAAACCAACAGGATTGATACCGTAGTTTGCGAAATTATACACGGCGGTATTTTAACATCCCGCAAAGGTGTTAACCTGCCGAACACAAAAGTATCCATACCCAGTTTAACAGCGGAAGACCTTGAAAACCTTAAATATGCATTGGAATGGGATGTAGATTGGGTGGGCCTTTCATTTGTGCGTACCGGCCAGGACATTATTGATCTGAAACGAATAATAGCGGAAAGCGGCAAAGCCGCCAAAGTTATAGCTAAAGTTGAAAAGCCGGAAGCCATTGATAATATCGACGAAATTATTGCTGCAACAGACGGTGTGATGGTTGCCCGTGGTGACCTCGGCGTGGAAATGCCGCTGGAAGAGGTTCCGTTATTACAAAAAATGATTGCCCGCAAATGCCGCGAAGCATCAAAGCCGGTAATTGTAGCTACACAAATGCTGGAGTCGATGATCACTACCCCCCGCCCTACCCGCGCGGAAGTAAATGACGTGGCCAACTCGGTACTTGACGGTGCCGACGCGGTAATGCTCAGCGGCGAAACATCGGTTGGTGAATTCCCTGTGATCGTAATCGAAACAATGGCGAAGATCATCCGTAATGTGGAGGAGCTTGGCTACCCATACAATGCCAACAAGGCAACAACCCCCGAAGCCTCATCTCCCGATTATTTAAGCGGCGCAGTATGTGGCTCAGCTGTTTATTTAGCAGAGCATACCAACGCTGTAGGCATCGTTTCCATGACTACATCCGGTTATACCGCTTTTGAAATATCGAGCTACAGGCCTAAAGCCAGCACCTATATTTTCACAGCCAACAAACACCTTTTAAATGCATTAAGCCTGCTTTGGGGTGTACGTACTTTTTATTATGATAAAACGGAAAGTACCGATCAAACTATCAGCGATGTAAACCAAATGCTTAAGGCCGAAAACCTGGTGCAGGAAGGTGATGTGGTAATTAATACCGCCGCGGTGCCCATTACTAAACAGGGCAAAACAAACATGCTGAAGGTTACGGTGATTGAATAATTTAGTGAGTAGGCAGTTGTGAGTAGTGAGT
>CAZZUU010000060.1:0-8759 GCA_964657275.1 uncultured Mucilaginibacter sp.
TGAGCTGATAATAAAATTGCGATAAGCCGGGGGCCCGTAAAAATATAATGGAAACGGGAAAACTGATTATTGCTGTGGTCAACAAAAGGTTAGCCAGTTTATCTTTTTCGGTATAATATTGCCTTTTTACCGGGTAACGATTTCAAATTTACATAATTTTGCGACTATAATAATGTATTTTTCCTTAAGTGCAGGATATAAAAATTTCTTTAATTACCGTAACATATAATGCCGAAAATACAATTGGCCGCTGTATCGAATCTGTAATAACGCAAAATTTTAAAAATCTTGAATACATCGTAATCGATGGCGGCTCAACCGATAAAACCATTCCGATTATTAACAAATACAGTAAGTTCATTAGTCATTTTATATCTGAACCCGACAAAGGGATTTATGATGCCATGAATAAAGGTATCAAACTGGCAACCGGCGACGTTATTGGTGTGCTTAATGCAGATGATTTTTTTGCGGATACTGACATCTTAAATGCTGTAAGTCTCGTATTTAATAAAAATAACGTTGATATTGTATATGGCGACCTGGATTACGTAAACACAGAAGGCGACATTATTCGTAAATGGAGATCAAAAGCTTATAAACAAGGGCTATTTAACTGGGGATGGATGCCTCCGCACCCAACGTTTTATTGTAAGCGCAATATATTTGGTAACTTAGGGGGATATAGCCTGGAATATGGTACTGCTGCGGATTATGAATTGATGCTAAGATATATGCATCTAAATAAAGTCGGTGCTTTTTACCTTAAAAAAGTATTGGTCAAGATGAAAGTTGGCGGAATAAGCAACAAAAATTTTAGCAACCGCGTAAAAGGGATGTTACATGATTTTAAAGCCATGCGTTTTAACGGAATTATGCTTCCGGTTTTAACGCTAATATGCAAGCCGGCTCGCAAAATCATTCAGTATTTATAGCTAAAACTATAAATGTTGATATGTTAATAACAATAAAATGAATGTACTTAAAAAAGTTATTTATTTGTAGCACCTTGATAAATTATAGTTTAACTGAACGCTAAATATTTGTATTGATGATAGAATATTTACATAATTACTCATTTATATACTACATCTTTATTGTTGCATTTTCAATTATCGTTACTTCGTTCGCTATTCCTTCAATTTTACACGTAGCCCGATTTCGGCACTTATATGATGATCTGGGTCACTTCAGAAAATCACATGACCACGGTATTCCCCGTTTGGGCGGTGTTGCCATTTTTGTGGGTTTTACAATCACTTCATTATTGTTTTGCATGACTGATAAGTCACTGCCTATCAATTATTTGTTAACCGCTTGTATCATCTTGTTCGCCATGGGTTTAAAGGATGATCTTTCGGGCGTAAACTCAAGTACGAAATTTCTGATACAATTTATTGTTTGTGCTATACTGGTTTTATTAGGAAACATTCGTTTGAGCAGCATGTATGGTGTTTTCGGCATGTTTGACCTTTCCTATGCGGTTAGTGTTGTTTTATCAATCCTGATAATTTTAGTAGTGGTTAACGCTTTTAATTTAATTGACGGCGTCGACGGCTTAGCTGCTACCACCGGCATTATAGCCAACGGCACTTTTGCAGCATTGTTTATATACATACAGCAATATGAACTTGCGGCGGTATCGTTAGCGATGGTAGGTGCCATATTTGGTTTTTTACGATTTAATATTACACCAGCCAAAATATTTATGGGCGATACAGGCTCGTTATTGATCGGGTTAATATCTGCTGTAATGGCCATCAAATTTATGGAGGCTAATAAAGGCGTTAACGGCAATTTGCCAGCAATGACCTCTGTACCAGCCTTAACTTTTGCCATTTTAATAGGGCCGATATTTGATACGGTAAGAGTTTTTGTTTTGCGCATAGCAAGCGGCGTATCTCCTTTCACTGCCGACCGTAATCATATTCACCACCGCATGTTGAGGCTTGGCTTTAACCATCTGCAAACTACGCTCGTTTTAACGGCTTTTAATGTTGCATCTATAGTTCTGGTGCTGGTTTTGAAAAGCTACGGTAATTCTACGCTTATCCTTTTAATAATTTTCCTTTCGCTTATCTTCAACTGGGCCATTACCTTTTTTATTCGCTCAAAAGAACGCGAGAGTCTGGCACTCCGCAATTTGTTTGTTTAATCCCCGTTTTTCCCCTGGTTGCCTGTTTTTCACGTGTATGTAAATTCTGTTTACATCGTAAACAGCGCCACCCACTCGCGCCCTTAATTTTAGTTAGATTTGCAGTCTTACATCCAGCTAATGAGAATTGCAATAAATGGATTTGGCCGCATTGGCCGTATTTTTTTGAGAAGCATCTTAATTAAAAGAGGCATATCTGTTGTAGCGATAAACGATTTGGCTGATACCCAAACACTCGCCCACCTGTTTAAATACGATTCCGTACATCATGGCTTTAACGGAACCATTAAATTTGACGAACGTCATCTTTATATAAACGATCAGAGCATACAAATATTTACCGGGCGCGAACCATCCACCTTACCCTGGAAAGATCTGGATATTGACCTGGTCATCGAGTCAACGGGAAAATTCACGTCCAAAAAGGGCGCAAATTTACACTTGCAGGCCGGTGCTAAACAGGTCATAATTTCGGCGCCGGCTACAGATAAAAATATACCAACAGTAGTGTTAGGCGTAAATGATCGCACAATAGATTTACACTCGCCAATATTATCAAATGCATCATGTACCACCAACAACGTGGCTGCGATGGTAAAAATATTGGACGATAACTGGGGAATTATTGATGGCTACATAACCACCGTACATTCCATGACCGGCGATCAAAACCTGCACGATGCCCCGCACAAGGATTTGCGCAGAGCGCGGGCGGCATCGGCTTCCATTATTCCAACAACAACAGGAGCGGCAAAGGCTATAACATCTATCTTTCCGCATCTTGACGGCCGACTTGGGGGCGCAGGCATCCGTGTGCCGGTTTTAAACGGCTCATTAACCGATTTTACGTGCAGCCTAAGGCTGCAGCCAACCGTCGATACTATTAATTCCGCATTTAAAGAAGCTGCCCGCGGGTCAATGAAAGATATTTTGGAATATACGGAAGACCCCATCGTTTCAACCGATATAGTGGGTAATACCCATAGCTGCATTTTCGATAGTAAGCTTACCTCAATTGTAGGCGGCCTGGTAAAAGTGGTTGGATGGTATGATAACGAAATGGGCTACTCAAGCAGGCTGGCTGATTTAGCTGAAAAGATCAGTTTACTGAAACAACCATAAAACTATGATCCGATTTATCACGGTAGAAGATTCGCTTGCTATACGCAACGAAGTTTTGCGCGAAGGGAAATTAACCCCTGATCAATGCCGGTTCCCTTCAGACGAATTGCCGGGTGCTTTTCATTTAGGATATTGCCTTGGTGATGAATTAGCGTGCATTGCATCGTTTCATCCACAAGGATTTGGCGAATATACCGGAGAAGGCTACCAGTTAAGGGGAATGGCAACTACCGAAAAATATCGTGGCCGCGGCTTTGGAAATCAACTGCTTAATTACGCTATGGTTTACCTAAGCGGCCAAAAGGCTAACTACTTATGGTGCAACGCCAGGAAAAAGGCATTGAATTTCTATTTAAGCTTGGGTTTCGAGGTAATTTCTGCTGAATTTGAGGTGCCGGATATCGGCCCGCACTACGTGATGTATGTTAAATTGAAATGATTTTTCCGGCCAATACCGCTTTTTAGCTTTTCTGTTCTTAATTTTAAATTTAATTGCTGAATTTGGCAACCCAATCACACATCAAACATTTATGAAAACAATAGATCAAATTAGCTTTACCGGGAAAAAAGCCCTCATACGGGTTGATTTTAATGTTCCGTTAGACAAAGACTACAATATTACCGATGATAACCGGATGACTTCGGCTTTACCTACCATTAATAAAGTATTAAAGGACGGCGGTGCGGTTATCCTGATGTCGCATCTCGGCAGGCCTAAAGACGGCCCCACAGAAAAATATTCGCTAAAACACTTGGTGCCGCATTTGTCGGATTTGTTAGGTCAACTGGTTGAATTTGCCGACGACTGCATTGGCCCAGATGCCATTACTAAAGCAAAGGAGCTGCAGATGGGCGAGGTGTTGCTATTAGAAAACCTCCGTTTTTATAAAGAAGAAGAAAAAGGCGATAAAGACTTTGCCGAAAAACTATCAAAACTGGGCGATATTTATGTGAACGACGCCTTTGGCACTGCGCATAGAGCGCATGCTTCTACGTCAGTAATCGCTCAATTTTTTCCTAAGGCAAAATATTTCGGTTACCTGATGGCAGCGGAACTGCAAAATGCAGAGAAAGTGCTGAATGGTGCGGCAAAACCGTTTACAGCCATTATGGGCGGCGCCAAAGTATCTGACAAAATTGAGCTGATTGAGCGTTTGCTTGATAAAGTAGACAATTTGATCATAGGTGGCGGTATGGCCTATACATTTGCGAAAGCACAGGGCGGTCATATAGGGAAATCACTGGTTGAAGAGGATAAACTTGATCTGGCTAACAGCCTGATAAAAAAAGCAAAAGAGAAACGGGTAAACTTATTATTGCCAACAGATTCTGTAATTGCAGATAATTTCTCGAATGATGCAAACACCGAAGCCGCACAAAATGATAATATTAAAGATGGTTGGATGGGCCTGGATATCGGCCCCGATTCAATTGTTGAATTTTCGTCAGTAATCGAATCATCTAAAACCATCTTATGGAATGGCCCGATGGGTGTTTTCGAGATGGAGAAGTTTGAGCAAGGTACAAAAGCCATCGCCGAAGCGGTGGTTAAAGCAACTGAAAATGGTGCGTTCTCCTTAATTGGAGGTGGCGATTCGGCAGCGGCAGTAGCAAAGTTTAATTTTACCGAAGATGTAAGTTATGTTTCAACAGGAGGGGGTGCATTACTTGAATATATGGAAGGTAAGGAACTGCCCGGCGTAAAAGCAATAAACGATTAGTATTTCAGTTATCTGAGATGTAAAAAATTGGGATAAGTGAAACTAACCGGTAGCTATTGGCTAGGTAAAAATGTTGTGACAACCTCGTACATGCCGGGCTGGAAATCGGCGATTTCAAGCGCTTGTTTAAGATGATGAGAAGCTTGCTGATTATTACGCATATGCTGATAATCTTCAAGGCTTCTCCATTGCGCATACATGGTAACTTTTGTTCCGTCTAAACTCCTATGAAGTGAAGATGAAATAAATCCATCGGTTTTTAGTATGCTGCTTTCGGTGGCCAGCGTAAGGAGTTCAACCAGTTTTTGCTGATTAACCGGCTCCACTTTAAAAACGTTAATCAGGGTTAAGTAATTGTTGGCTGTCGAAATCGTTGTCATTGATTCTTTTTTAATTAGCGATGATACTGAAAAAAAACCATCCGCGTAAATGGCTAAATAATTTTTTTAAATTCTTTGATTTTCTTTTATTAAATTCAGCCGTCGATCGTAGGTTTTCTGAACCCGACGCGAACTTAATAATTTAAACCTCCCCATGATCAAAAACATAACACTAATTAGTCTGCTGCTATTTTTGAGCAGCTATAAGTATTCCGGCGCCGTTTCCCAAAATTTGCAAGATAAGAGTGCTGATACTGCAAAAGTTGCTGTAATAAAAATCCTGCCGGCTAAGCCGCTTATTGAAAAGGATATTTTTGGTTATTATTTAAACTTCGATATTGTTATAACAAACCCAACGGCCCACACGCTCGAATTAGCGGCCGTTGAGGCGTCGGTAATTGATAGCAAAGAGAAATTATTGCAGCGGAAATTTATTAGTCATAGCGGCTCGTCGCCAGGCATTGATGTGGTTGGAACTGTGATCATAAGGCCCGGAGAAACTGTGAGCGTTTTCAATCCTTTCCACACTTTCACTCCAGACCTTCCTATTGCCCATTTAAAATATGGCCTTTTCTTTAATTATGCCGATACGCAGTTGCAAAGAGATTATAATAAACTTCGTCATCCGCTTGATTTTGATTTTGAAGTTATAAATATGATCAAGCCGACGGTTTATATTGCCAAAAACGTTTTTCATCTCCCGCTAAAGGGTAAAATGATCGTTTGGGACGGGCACGATTTTTATTCGCGCCATCGCAGGGCTGCTATAACGCTAACCGACCCCAAAGCTAAAACGCTGCCTACAAATGCCAACCGCTATGCTTATGATCTGATGAACGTGGATGAAACTGGTGCCGTTTACAAAAACTCACCATTTGTTAAAGAAAATTGGTTTGACTGGAACAAGCCGGTATATGCCCCTTCTTCGGGCAAGGTGATAGAGATACAAAACGGTATTCCGGATAACGATTTTAATGGCAAAACTGTAAAAATGCCTGCACTGGCGCCAACTGTTGATCCACAGGGTTTAGGCAACCATATTATAATCGATCATGGTAATGGCGAATTTAGTATGTTGCTACATTTAAAAAAAGGCAGTGTGAAGGTGAAAGTTGGTCAAATGGTGATCACCGATCAGGAACTGGCAAAAGTCGGTTTTTCTGGCGACGCCATTTATCCGCATTTGCATTATATGGTTACTAATGGGCGAAAAGTAGTTGGCTCGGACGGGCTGCCCTCATATTTTAACAATTACCGGCTATACCGGGGCGATAATGTGTCGAGCGTAAAAAGAAGTCGTATTGATAGCGGGGATATTGTTGAAGCGCTTAATTAATTTAGATTATAGAAAAATACACTTTGATATTGTTAGTTGTAATATTCTATAACCCTTTCTAACCTTATTAATGAAGAAGACATGGATTGTTGTGTTAACAATGTTGAGCCTGCAAGGTTGTAGAAAAGAGCATCCTACTAACAGCATTGTAACTCCCAACGGCATTCCGGTTACTGTAACGCTAAACTTGGCACAGCACGGCGCCGTAATTCCTGCTACTTTCCAGGGATTAAGTTTTGAGACGGAGCTTCTCGGCGAAAATCCTGCCTTCTTAAATGTAAACAATTCTGTATTTATACAATTGTTAAAAAACTTGGGGCCCGGCCTGTTTCGTATAGGCGGCGACACAAGTGATGAAACCACGTGGACGGGAAACGCACGTACCGCTAATACCCCGGATAACTCAATTACAACAACCGATATCGATCGTTTGGCAGCTTTTTCAAAACTTACGGGATGGCAGGTGTTATTTGGTTTGAACTTGGGTAATAACGATGCTGCTTCTGCAGCCGACGAAGCTCAATATGCGTACAAAAGTTTCGGGAATAGCCTTTTCGCATTACAATCGGGCAATGAGCCTGATGTATATCACTTATTTGGATTACGTGATAAGAAATATGATTTTATAAATTTCCAGGGAGATTGGGAAAACTATTTTGGGGCTATTAATTCAACACTGCCACAAGTTTCTTTTGCCGGACCGGGCACTGCTTACAATACCGACTGGATAACATATTTTGCTGATAGTGAAAACAATCATGTGAAATTGCTTGATGCGCATTATTATGTTGCGGGGCCAGCATCCGATCCATCTATTAACTATAAAATTATTTTAAACCAGGACTATAAACTGGGCAATTGCCTGAACGTAATCAGCAGTGCATCACAGAAATATAAATTACCTTTTCGTATTACCGAATGTAACAACATTTATGGCGGCGGAAAAACCGGAATAAGCGACACGTTCGCCTCTGCATTATGGACGCTTAACCTAATGTGGACAATAGCGCAGAAAGGCGGACAGGGAATTAACCTGCATGGTGGCACCAACCTGGTTTATTCGCCGGTGATAATGAAAAATAGTATGGTGACCGCGCGGCCTGAATATTACGCCATGCTCGCCTTTAAATATGGCAGTAATAACGGGACAATCATTCCTGCAAGCATTAGCAATCCCGCCTTTAATTGTAGCGTTTATGCCTGCGTTAATGCGGATAATAGCGAATCTGTTACGCTCATTAACCGTGACGAACTGAAAAATTTTTCATTTACCGTAGAAGTAGGAAGAAAAATAACAAATGTGCAAGTAATGAGGCTTTCGGCACCGTCAATCACCGCTACCGACGGAACTACGCTTGGTGGAAGTACAGTAGGTGCCGATGGCTCTTTTAACCCTTCTTCGATTGAAAACTACACGCTTAGCCAGGATAGTTTCTTAGTAAACGTACCGACAGGTAGTGCTGCTATAATCACTGTAAAATAGCAACTTCCGATCGTGATTGATAACCTACTAATTATCGCTGATAAGTGCAGCCTTTTTCCGCTGGATGTTAACGCTGTGTTTTTTTAGAAAATTATAGGTTACATTAAAGCCCATGTATTGGCCGGTATGGCTGCTGTTTGTTCCATCGAAATAATAATAACCTTGCGAAACCGCCACTGCCCATATTTCGGATATGTTGAAATTGATGCTATTACAAACCTCGGTCATCAAGCCCTGCTTCGCTTTAAATATAACGCCTCCACCCAAGCATAACGACTCGGCAAACCGGCCTTTGGAAAAAACATTGATGGTAGGTCTGAATTCTAAAAACCTTGTCGTGTCACTTCCGGAGTTAAGGGAATTTAACCGGCCGGTAGCTAAACCGATATCAAAAATACCATAGGTTCTTCCAAATTCAGCGGAAGGCGAAAACCGTTTTGCAAAGCCGCCTTTTGAGTTTACAAAAACATCGGCACTCGCAGTTAAATAAAAGTAACGCGGCTCTTTGTTCTCTTTTGATGTGTCTTTTTCTATAACAGTATCCTTACCTGCCAGTTTAGCA
>CAZZUU010000060.1:8769-14395 GCA_964657275.1 uncultured Mucilaginibacter sp.
AGTATTCTCCGGCTTACTTGCCTTTGCGGCCTTTTGAGCAAACGAGTAAGTTGTGCAAAATAATATCAAAATTGTAAAAGATATTTTCATTTATTTTATTCAAAGACTTGTGTTACAAAAGTTCAGCTATTAGACAGACGGATGTTTTATTTGTTTGAATTAGCAAAATTATTTCAGTTAGTGTGTTAAATTGTTACCTGATCCGTTGTTAACGTTTTGTTGGCGATTACGATATTTGTGTAGTGCGCATTAATCGAAGCCTAGCGTAATAATTATTGGAGTTATTGGGTTTTGCCGCTTAAACAATAGATATTTATCAATTTTTATTCATACAATTACTTAACAATTGTATTTCCGTGCAATACATTTATCTTTATAAACTAACCAATTCAACAGCTATGTCATCCTCCTGGTCTTCCGTCGTAAAAGCCTTTGTTCCACTCCTGATAATTACGCTTTGTTTAACGTCATTCAAATCAACTGATCTGACAGAAAAACAGCAAATCGCGGCTCAGATGAAAATTTCTATGGTTGATAAGTTACTAAAACCCTGGTATCCTGCGTCCATTGACACTACAGACGGCGGTTTCCTGAGTTCGTTTTCATACAATTTTAAACCCGTAGGCAATCAGGACAAAATGATTGTTACCCAGGCACGCCATATCTGGAGCACATCCAAAGCGGCGGAAGAATTTCCGGAGGTGAAATATTATAAAGAAGCTGCCTCAAATGGCTTTCAGTTTTTGAAAAATGTAATGTGGGATAAAGAATATGGCGGTTTTTACACCTATGTAGATAAGAAGGGTAATGTAAAAAATGGTGGCTTTTCACCTAAGGAAGCTTACGGCAATTCGTTTGCTATATACGGCCTTTCTGCATATTACCAAATGAGCGGGGACACCAGCGCGTTAAACCTCGCAATAAAAGAGTTTATGTGGATGGAAAAACACAGTCACGATCCTGTACATAAAGGCTATTTTCAACACATGCAACGGGATGGGACGCCCATAAAACGTACCGCAGCCACCCCGTCAACTGCCGAACTTGGCTATAAGGACCAAAACACATCTATCCATCTTTTAGAGTCATTTAACGAATTGTACACCATTTGGCCGAACCCTTTGTTAAAAGAGCGCTTAAACGAGATGCTGTTATTAATACGCGACACGATAGTTACACCAAAGGGCTATCTGAACTTATTTTTCAATGATGACTGGACACCGGTATCATACAGGGATTCCTCAGAAGCTGCGATAATGAAACATAAAGAATTAAACCATGTTTCATTCGGCCACGATGTTGAAACGGCATATCTAATGCTCGAAGCCTCGCATACACTTGGCCTGAAAAATGATACGCGCACGTTAACGATCGGCAAAAAAATGCTCGATCATGCGCTCGACAACGGATACGATAACAAAGTTGGTGGATTTTATGATGAGGGTTACTATTTTAAAGATAAGCCCGGTATAACCATTTTGGAAGACACTAAGAACTGGTGGGCACAGGCCGAAGGACTGAACACGCTTCTAATTATGGATAAGTATTTCCCGAATGATAAACATCAGTATTTCAAAAAATTTAAACAGCTTTGGAGTTACGTGCAAACGTACCTTATTGACCAGGTAAACGGCGATTGGTATCAGGGAGGGATAGACAAGCAACCGCAATATAAAATGGCGTTGAAGGGGCAAATATGGAAAGGCACGTATCATAATTTCAGGGCGATGATGAATTGTATCCAAACACTTAATCCTGTAAAAACGCCGCCGGCAACACCTGTAAATTTAAAACTGCACCGCAATGACGGTTCTCGTACAATAACCTGGAGTGTATCACATGGAAAAGCATTTGTTGGGTATAACATATATTTGAACGATAAGCGTATTTGGTATACGCCGTTAACCAGATTCAATATCCCGCAAGATGCAAAAGGCCGAAGTTTAAAAATAAAAGCGGTTGACATACACGATAATGAGTCAAAATTTAGCAAACCAATTGCGCTTTAGTTCCGGTACATGAAAAAAACATTTATTGTTATTGGTATTTGCATCATTTTGCTTGTTATTGCTTATTTACAGTTTACTAATACAGCAACAAGCGACCCGCGAGGCAGCGCCTATGCCGGATCACAGGCATGCAATAAGTGCCACAGCAAGCTTTCTAACTCCTATCTGCACACCGCCCATTATATAGCTGCGCTTCCAGCGGGTCAAAACACCGTACACGGCAGTTTTACAAGCGGCCAAAATGTAGTAGAAATAAGTCCCACACAAAAAATAGTAATGGAAAAGCGTGATGGCGGAATGTATCAAACCTATTACTTGAACGGAAAGCCACAGGAAACCCACCGTTTTGACATTGCTTTGGGCGGCGTAAAAGGCGAAACCTATTTATACTGGAAAGACAATAGCTTAAATCAGCTACTTATTTCTTATTATGATAATGAGCACAGATGGTTGTTAAGTCCGGGTTATGCACCCGGGGACGTTAATTTTAACCGGATAATAACAAAACGTTGTCTGGAATGCCACGCCTCGTTTATCGGCGATCAGCCTAACGAGGGAGAAACGTTAAGCGGCGCCGAGCAATTCGACAAAAAGTCGCTAGTGTTTAGTGTTGATTGTGAAAGGTGCCATGGCCCTGCGGCGCAACATGTGGATTTTCAAACCAATAATCCCGAAGTAAAAACAGCACGTTATATAACAACTTACGCCTCATTAAACCGTAGTCAGCGGATGGATATGTGTGGCCAATGCCATTCGGGAAATAAAAGTCAGATGATCCGTTCTATTTTTGCATTTATGCCAGGTGATACCCTCGCCCGGTTTAAGCTACCTGATTTCTATAATCCTTCGATCGATTCTACCCATCTGGATGTGCATGGTAACCAGTTACAGTTATTGCAAAGCAGCAAATGCTTTATCAACAGCAAAATGGATTGTGCAACATGCCATGATACACACCAAAATCAAAGAGGTAATATCGCTTTATACACCCAAAAATGTTTGGGATGCCATAGCACGGTTACACATAACTATTGCAAAATGGCTAATGCCGGCAACGCACAGCTCATTAAATCAAATTGCATACAATGCCACATGCCGGCGCTGGGAACGCGGGCTATATTAACGGCAACTATGAATAAGACCCCCCAGGCAGACATATTTGTTCATACCCATCACATAGCCATATATCCCCAGGAGGTTAAAAAGATATTAGCCTACGTTAAAAATTAGTTGAACTTATATATAAGTTCAACTAATTAAAAATCGCCAACTATTTAATAAAGTAATTTAATCCAAACTGATATGAAGATAATCGAAGCGAATAATTTATGCCATAATTATTAATTGGTGCGTTGAGATTATAACTTCCATAAATTTCTAATTTTTTAGTTATAATAACACCTGCCTTAAATTGCGGATCGCCCCATCTTTGCGCATATTCTGCAAAGTCCCCCGAAGTAACCTCCTTTTGCGAGCTCGAACCACTGGCATCTCTTGTTATAATAGTGCTGTTATACGATGAAAAATTTATGTTATAGCCTATGTCTACAAAGACTTTTAATTTTTCACTATTATATAAATTAAAAATTGCCTGCGGCGTAAGCGAAAACGTACTTTGGCTTAACATCTGAGCCCTGGCGCTTCCCTCAATTATTACAAAACTATCTGGAACCTGTTTAAACTGATAACCTGTGTGATTTGAATACGCCGCCTCAAGCCTGAAAATTAAATGTCCAACTGAAGGATTGACGAATATATCAATACCTGCGGTAATCTTTGGCACGCTAGTGGTAGAAGGAGAAGCTCCAGACAGGGGACTATCTCCGGTATATTTCAACGTGTTGCGCTCATATGCGGCGCCTGCAAATAACCGATACCTTGGGTATTTACCCGAAAATGAAGCCTCTTGAGTGATGGCATCACCATTGATTTTGGCAACTACGGAGAGAAGATCAGGTTCAGTATACTTAGTGTACGAAATCTCACTGGTCAGTTTATTTGAACCTGTTACGTATTTAGCGGCTAGTGCCGACAACTGGTCTTTGTAAGTAGTGACCTCAATTGCGCTGCTCGGGTTAGCAGGGCTCTCATATATTCCATAAACGAGTTCAATTGGCGAAGTTGCATTGTTCTCACTAATATAATAACGTGGTTTGATACCGTCAACATACCCATACAATGTTAAATACTTACCCCTTTCTACTATTCTTAATAAAACCGTATCTGTGTTATATGCGGTATCGCGAATAGATGGGGCAGAAGATATATCTATGGGGTTTAAACTTATTTTCACAGAAAATTTTTGGTAACTAACTATTCCTGAAACGGTAAAATAAGCAATTTCATTAATCCCAATTTTTCGGGATTTACTATCCAGGGCTGATTTAAAATTGATATTTTGAGGATTGCGTCCCCATTCTTTCTGGTCAATATAACCACGGAGTGTATCGCCCTTGCCATTTAAAACATATCCGGGTTTATAGTTGCTTTGGGCAATTGAAAACAGTGGTAATAACGACAAAAGAATTAAGTAAAGGTTTTTAGTCATGATTTAAAGATTTAGGATTATTGAAAAAAACATTTTAAAAAAAATAGCCGTCTCTTTCGAAACGGCTATTTTTTTTAAGAATAATTTTTATTAAAAACCAGGGTTTTGAACCAGGTTTGGATTAAGGCCTATTGCAATTTGCGGAACAGGCAATACATCACGATTAACTGGTATATCGTTATAAGTAACGCCATGGGTTTTTCCATCAGAAGTTGGGCCGAATGGGAAAACTATAGCTGATGTATTCGCATCTGTAGCAGTATTACCTACTGTATGGTTGTTATTATGAATAAATTCAGTATCATAATTTTTACCGGTAGCAGCATCCTTACCAGCCCTACGCAATACGTACATCAGTGAAAAATCACCTGAAAGTTCGTGACGGTACTCGCTAAACACCATGAATAATGGATCTGTTGGAGCACCTGCACCAGGTGTAAACGCAGCAGGGAAAGTAGAGTTTAAAATTGGGGCAGGACTGCCATCAATTTGTTGTCCATCTTGCCATGTAGTTGGCGCAACACCACCAAAAGCGCGGTTTCTAACCAAAGCTAAATCAGCCATACCACCTGCAACATTGCCGGTACGTATTTTACATTCAGCCCGTGAAATAAGCACTTCTGCATAACGCATCATCACCTGGTTTTGGCTTCCAAAAAGGTGTGAAGGACCTGAGTTACCTGTTAGGGTTGGGTCTCTCCATTTCTTAGCGCAAACAAATCCAGAACGTGGCGTACCATCAGTACCATACCACGGATACGTAGTAGTTCCGTTTGTATTAATGATATTTCCGTTACCATCGGTATAACGATTTTTATCAGTTAAATCCGTTGTAGGGTTTGCAAGGTAAGAAGCATAGCCACCTGTTACGTAAGGATAGCCTTTTATACCACCCCATTGCGCGATAATTCCGGGGCTTATATTCTGGTCTCCAGGGCCAATAATTGTAGCCAGTTTACGTGTATCGCCAGTTTGGTATGAATATTCCAGCATCGGGCTGCCATAATCATAACCTTCGCCAGTGATCTCGTTTGGCCAGCTAAAGCTGTCTATCCAGGCAATTTCACCG
>CAZZUU010000061.1:0-4161 GCA_964657275.1 uncultured Mucilaginibacter sp.
GCATAGTCAGGGCGGTCAGCTTAATATTGCACAGCTTGGTGCGAATCTTGATGTCGCTGCAACGACTGCAAAAAGATATATTGAACTTCTCGAAGATTTATTACTTATCCGCTCACTCCGTCCCTGGTCAGGGAATGTTGGAAAGCGCTTAGTAAAATCACCCAAAATATATATCCGCGACAGCGGCTTAACCCACGCCTTACTGAATCTCACCACATTAGACGATATTTTAAGCCATCCGGTAGTCGGGGCAAGTTGGGAAGGTTTCGTCATTGAAAACCTGCTATCGTGTTTACCTACAGGGGTTACACCCTGGTTTTATAGAACATCAGCCGGTGCAGAAATTGATTTAATTATTGAACAAAACAGTAAAACGAAATTTGCAATTGAAATAAAACGGTCATTGACACCGTCGGTATCTAAAGGCTTTCATTTGGGATGCGAGGATATAAAAGCATCCCACCGTTTTGTTGTTTATCCAGGAAAAGAAAGATTTTTTATTAACAAGCAAGTAACCGCAATACCTCTTTTGGATATTATGAAAGAAATCCAAGCAATGAAGTAAGCATATACGGGCATTTGAAGGTATAAAATACTTAATATAATAATTAAGGCAATGCCAATTGATTAGCCCATTCTTCCCAGATCATAACCATAGCAAGTGTATCCAATTCGCAATATTTCAAGAGCGATTTTTGAATTGATTGTTTTTCCAAGATGCCCATTTGGGTAAATTGCATTTGCGCGTAGGCCATCATTGCTGCTCCGCCGTCACGTAATTCACCTTCTTCGGTAGTTAACATCTCGTCCAGCATTTCTGTATCGACATCCTCGAAAATCGGCTTTAACAAATGATAAGGGTTTATGACCTGCCCGGTATCATCTAAAACAATCCATTGTTGATCAGCAAAATTTGAGCTTTTTATATCCCGCCCATAAATGGGTTGGCTATATTTCGATTTAAGATAATCGCTTGTGTTCAAGATAGCTGGCAAAATATATTTAATCGAATTTGAACCGTTGGTTTGGGGGGCATAGTAATATTTTTTTACGAGCATCAGCATGTCCACCATGTTTCGGTCGCCTTGCCATGTTTCTGTACTGCTTCCTGTTGACTTCGTAATCGTTTTGATCCATTCGCATAAAGCTTCTCGGTCAGGTTCGGTACTATTCTTTAATTGCCGGTAAATGGCATTCAATATAGAGTTTTCGTGATCTGCATACCTGAAGATTGTTCCCTGATCGTACTCTAACTCTTTTTTCAACTGGCGCACGAACTCAAAATTGGGAAATTTACCTTGTTCAGTATTGATCCATTCCCCATGATGATTTATCGTTCCATTTTCATAAACAATATGATGGGAAAACTGGAAAGCAATCTGTTCATATGGCCGCCTACCTTTATGAAAGGGAATAGCCACAGCAGTCGTTTCAAAATCAATAAAATGAAGTGGATAACGAAATATTTTAAAGACATCCCTCAGCCCATCTTTATCCAAATATATGCTGGTATCATTATTTGTAGATTTCGTGATTTGCAAAATTTGACGATCTGTATTACTCAAACCTGGTTCAATAAGCCCTTTTTTGCTTGTTTTCGGTAGTAGGTCTTCAGGTTTAATTTGGAACTGAAAGAAGCGGCCTTCGGCGATAAACCGGTCTTTACCTTTGTAGTTCCATATATCCAGGACAGACGGTTTTAAAAAATCATGTGGGGTGAAATTATTTACCCTAGTCCAACACTCTTTAAAACCATCTGACCTGCCAGATGCTTCGTCTTCTTCAGATGCCCTAAACTCACATTTCTTGCATTTGGCTGTGAGTTTAGCTTGCAATAATTCATCGCGCTCATAGTGGCCAGCTAACAGCTCGATTAGTTCTTTAAATGATTTGGACGTCGCTTCGTCAAATAAAATTTCGTTATAGATACGTTCAATAATGTCATCTACGGGTATGGCACACAGCAGTTGTTCACCTAAAGCAGCGAGTTGAATATCGCCGATTATTGTGACTTTAGTCTTTCCATGATCATCAACCCCAATTAAGAACTTTTGATTAAGTCCGTCAACAGATGCAACGGTGCTTTTATCAGCAACCATCAAAAAAGCTTTTATCGTATGCCCCGGCATAGCAAGGGATATTACATGCTTTTGAAATGCAACATCATATAAATAGGGAGACCAATCCGAATTCGGCAATCCATCTCCTTTTTTTACCATAAGCTCATTTGGGGAATCAGCTGATTTAGCTTTCACTTCATATAAGAAAATATTATTCCCTTTTTTTACGATCACGTCAGCTCTGATAAACAATGTTTTATACAGAAACGCAGCTTCATAAATAATTACGTTTTCTTCCTGAAGTAATGCATTGGTTTTACGTAATGATGTTTCATAATCCAGTTCTTCAATATTTATACCACCCGGAAAATAACATTTAGCTAATTCCCCTACTTGGAACCCGCCTTTGGCTAAAGCAGCTAAAAATTGATCATTAAGCTTAATATCAGGATACTGATCTTTCTTTGTATAAAAAAGCTTTGTCGGACATTCCAATCCAGATTTAAAGCGAGACTTGGTTAAATAGCGTTGAGTTAATATCATAGCGAGTTCAAACCAAAGGAAGAATCTAGTTAATAAAAATAAAGATTACGGTACAAATAATACTGTAATTTAATATAAATTAAACTGATAAAAGATAAAGCCTATTAGAAACTGACAACCGCATCAAGTGCATCATCCGCCTCTCTATGAATGAAATTGGTTTGATAGCCCATCGTGGTTTTAATATCAGTGTGGCGGTATAAGCCTTGCAATACCTGGATAGGTATCTTATCGCCGGAAATATGCCCGAAACTATGCCTTGCAATATGCATCGTTAGTTTTTTAGTTAGCTTAACTTTATCATGAGCAGCAATTTCCGCCAATGCTTTATCAAGCCGCTTCGTTGCATAAGCAATTTTACGCTGTACATCATACGCCCTATCGAGCGTATCAAGTACCTTCAATTCGGGAAATATAAGTTCATGATTTTGTTCGTGATCGCGATATTGGTTAAGAATGGCAAACACTTTTTCCGGCACTTTTAACGAGCCGACTTTTAAGTTTTTCCCCATTTGATAATACAAGCGGCCATTCTGAAAATCTGTCCATTTAAGGCGGAGAACATCGGATACACGCATTCCGGCAAAGTAAAAGGAGATAAGCCAGATATTACGCGCATGATTTTTATAAGATTCAGCGGGTAAGTCCAAAGCTTCAATTTTCTGGACATCCTCTATGGAAAGCCCAATTTTCTGGTTTTGCGGAAATTTGATAGTGATTTTGCCCTTACCAAAAGGGTAATGTTTTTGATCCACAATGTTTCCGGCAATAGCCTGATTATAGATTGACCGGATCAGAATAAGATAATTCATCACGGTACGCTCACCCATCTGTACCGTGCGCTCGCGGATTTTTCTTTCCCTTTTTAACCATGCCATAAGCCGGTTAAGCAGAGGCACAGTTAATTCCGAAAACGTTACATCCTGGTTATTAAAAAATTCCTTTATCGCTTTGATACGGGATTGTTCAGCAACGACACGATTATATTTTCCTTGCGTGCGAAGATTGGCAATAAACGCATCCGATTGCGCAAAGAACGAAGTACCGATTTTGGGTTTAATTTCATTAGTGACTACTTTCGATGATATGTCTTTTTTATGCGTTTCAAGGTCAAGCAGCTTATCGTTTGCCTCTGCCTTTTTAGTGAGTATGAGGTTATTCAGCCTTTTGGAATTAGGATAGGAGGTTTTGACTTTTTGCTCTTTAGCGTCCCAATCCTTTTCATGCAGGTGGTGGCCTAAATGAATAAAGGATGTTTTACGATCTTTGGTTACCCGAATTGCCAGGGGAAATGTGCCGTCTTTATTCGCTTTTTTGCGCAGCACAACTTTAAGTGAAGCCATAAAAATTGGATTATATTCGTTTCCTATTACTGTTTTGAATACTTAAAGATAGGTATAATTTTTGATATTGGGTACAACATAGGTACAACATTTTACGTTTTTATATGATTTTTCATGGTTTAATATGGAACAGAAAGTGCGTTTAAATGCCATATAGCCACATTTTACATCATAAGAAATCAGTAATAATGAAGTTCATAACCCTGAGGTCGGCA
>CAZZUU010000061.1:4261-14297 GCA_964657275.1 uncultured Mucilaginibacter sp.
GTTCGATCCTGCTCCCCGCTACTGGCAAAAAGCCACCTGAAAAGGTGGTTTTTTTGTTTTAAGTTAATTTTATGTTTATAGTTTACGTCCTCTATTCCCAAAAATTCAATAAATCTACATCGGCTTTACTTCCGATCTCGCCAATCATCTCTTATCACACAACGAGTTAGTAACTAAAGGGTATACCATCAAATACCGCCCATGGGTAATTGCACATACCGAAGAATTTCAAACCAAAACAGAAGCGCTTAATAGAGAAAATAAGTTAAAAACTGCACGAGGCCGAGAATTTGCATGGAAAATTATTTATGAAAAATTTGGTAGCTCAGATGGTTAGAGCGCAGGATTCATATCCGCCGAAAGGCGGACGGCAGTTCGATCCTGCTCCCCGCTACTGGCAAAAAGCCACCTGAAAAGGTGGTTTTTTTTTGTTTTAAGTTAATTTTATGTTTATAGTTTACGTCCTCCATTCTCAAAAATTCAATAAAATCTAAAAAAAAACCGCCTCACAATTGCTTATGAGACGGTTCATTATTATAGTTTAAATTAATTAGAGCTTTGCGTATACTGTGTTAAAGTAAGAGTTGGTTGAGAACGAGGTAGCTCCCGGGTTAGTTGCCCATGAAGGGCTTACCATGTTGAGGTTGTTGCCGTCACCATTCCAGCTCCAGGCCAAAACCGACCATCCTTTTGATTTAGCAGCGTCTACACAGCCCGACCAATCACAGCTGCCCGACCCCGTTCCAAATTCGCCAACTATACAAGGTAAGCCTGTGTTAGACATGTCGTTCAGGTCCGATGCCTGAAAAGTGTGTCCACGGCCCTGGTTGTAATCGCCAGGATAAATGTGGGTTGAAAGGATGATGTGGGTATCGGTAATCCTGGGGCTGCTCGTTTTAATAGCCTGGTAAGCAGTATAGGTTTCCTGCCCCCATCCCGGAATGTCGATAATAATATTACCACTGTAAACCTGTCGTACAACAGCAATTGCCTGGTTGTAATCACTTGCGTAGGTAGACGCGCTGATGTTATGATCGCCCCACTCATTGCAAAGGTTGATGGTAAAGCCGCCCCCAAGCGAGTTGTAATTGCTCTTCCACCAGTTAGCGGCGGTAAGCAAGTCACTCAGGTTATCTGAACCGCCAAACTCATGAAAGGTGCAGATAATAGAGTTGTAACCATTGCTTTTGGCTTGCGAGATCCAGCCTTTTGCAGTGCTTACGCTTACCCTGCTTGGATCAATCTCAATCCTAAGCGTTTTTATTTTGCTTTGTTGTTTCATTAACGACCATCCGAAATTAGGATTTCCGTTATTGTAATAGGAAGGCTGCAGGTTAGCTCCGTTGCCAAAACTAAGCGTTGATTGAATAGCTAAATGATCTGCATCGGTGCCCGACGTAGCAACTGCATCTGAGCTATCGTTTTTGGGTTTTACATTGTCTTTTTGGCAACTGTTTAGAAACATTGCAAAAAGGATTGCGCATGAGAATGCGACAAAACGGAAACTACGGTTCCGAGTAAAGGCTGTTTTCATTTTTTTTAATTTAATTTAGATAAATAGTAATTGGTTGGACTCAAAACATCGTGCACTATGATTGGTCCTAAAACATGAGTCAAATGTATATGTCTTTATGATACCCATTGTTTTAAAATAGGGGTACAAATGTTAACTACACATATTTCTATGAGTAAACTGGCATATTAATATTAATTTTAATCTTCATTGTTTTATATATGAAAAAAATACTCATAACATATTTTTTTATCTTTTCCGCGCTTTTACTATTATTTACAGCTTGTAAAAAAAACGCAGTAACTCCCAGCGGTCACATAGAATATGGAATGCTTGATTCAGTTAACAATCTGCGGTTGAAGGGTTGCAATTGTGGCGTAGATAGTATGCCCCCCGTTGGAATACTCATTTGGAATGATCAGCTTGCACAAGCAGCCGAAGAGCACGCGAAGGATATGTATAACCGCCATTATTTTGATCATATCTCTCCCGATGGCACGTCACCTATCCAAAGGGCCGCCGCCGCCGGCTTTACAGGAAATACTGTTGGAGAAAATATTGCCATGGGTTATACCAATATCAAATCAGTAATGGCGGCGTGGAAGGCCAGCCCCGATCATTGCGACGCGATGATGTATCCCATATATGTAAAATTTGGTGCATATTCCTATAATGGGTATTGGGTGCAAGAGTTTGGAAATTGAAAATTAATTTCAACCTGCCCGGTTTTCAGTTATAATGTAAAAAAGCATTTCTTTCTAAGGTTCTTACTATCGCCTGAATAATAACAATCTAAACTAGTGCAGCATCCGATTGTTGCATAGGCGTAACTCAAAACTTATACTTAAATATTATTTGGTAAAATCGTATTATACAATAAATAGATATTTGGGTAAGTTTGCTTACCAATTATAAAATTTAACAACAATTCAAAACTGTAACTAAAAATTACGACTAGTCGACAGGGTGCAGGTGCTAAATAACTTGTTCGAGTTTAGATAGCTATTTGATGTTTTGACCTGGTTACCGCATATAACATTTGTAGATTATTTGCTTGAAAGAAGTAATGATGTGCAGAAGAATTAACCGCGAGATTAGCCTTCCGGTATCCGTTACATGCAACTAATCATACTGTCTGATTAAACCGATTAAAACCTAACCTTTCGCTTGATATTAGAATAAGTGTCTGAATATTAGTTTATACTATGAGACTTAAGTGGTTCTTAATAACATTATGCGTTGTATCACATTGCTGTGTTTTTTCACAAGGGAACACGTATCAATTTTTACATTTAAATATCGCTAACGGATTATCTGACAACCAGGTTAATTGTATTTTTAAAGATCCGAAAGGGTTTATGTGGTTCGGCACTGCTTCGGGCCTAAACAGGTACGATGGCTATAACTTTAAAGTTTTTAAATATGACCCTCGCAATCCCAATTCAATATCAAAGGATTTCGTTCTTCGGATATTTGATGGCCCTGATGATAGAATGTGGATAAAATTTTATTGCGGATTTTCTATTTTCAATCCAACAACTGAAAGGTTCTCGAATAATATACAGACAGAACTATTAAAATACCATGTATTCTCGCACGATATAAAATTTATCAGAAAGGATCAAAACGGTAATTTTTGGTTTCTTACCATCAATGAGGGTGTTTACTGCTATCATACCTTAACAAAAACCACCACTTTTTACAATCACTCATCTGGTGCCAAAGGGATATTACATTCTAACTCTATAACCGACATCACAAACGGGGGCGATAATTATGTATGGCTCATTAATGCAGACGGCGTTATTGAAAAACTAAATTATAGCACCGACCAGGTAGTACAGCGGATAACCGGGTTAGCAGCTATTACCAGCGAGCGCTATACCGACTTTAGAATAACATTAACCAAGGATAGTGACATATGGATTTGGGCCAATGGAGCTCCAAAAGGCGTTTATATGTACAATACCCAAAATCATTTACTGCGAAATTTTAGCACGGAACAAAAGGACTCAAAGCTTAACTCAAATGTAATTCAAACTGTTATCGAAGGCGATGACGATAATATATGGGTGGGTACCGACCATGGCGGTATCAACCTGATTAATAAAACGGATTATAAAGTAACATATCTGTTGAACAGGGAAGATGATCCAAAGTCGTTGCGGGGTAACAGCGTGGTTTTATATAAAGACAATGAAGGTATTATTTGGGCTGGAAGTAACAAACAAGGGGTAAACTATTACCATAAGGACGTCTTCCAATTTCCACTTAAAAAGCATTACCCATTAGACAAAAACAGCCTGCCTTTTGAAGATGTAAATACTTTCGCTGAAGACAAAAATGGAAATCTGTGGATTGGAACTAACGGAGGCGGCCTTGTTTTTTATGATTATATAACAGGCAAATACAAACAATTTACGCACCAGGTTTATGCTAATAGTTTATCTAATGATATTGTTACCTGCTTGCATGTTGATACTGAAGGCAAGTTATGGATAGGGACCTATTTTGGTGGGATGGATTGTTTTGATGGGAAGAAATTTATTCACTTTAGGCATAGCGATAAAAATAAAGCTACGATTACTGACGACCGGGTTTATAGTATTGCTGAAGATCCATCGCACAAATTATGGGTAGGCACGTTTACCGGTGGGGTAAATATCTTGGATACTAAAACGAGGATTTTTTCGCATCCTGTTTTTAGTTATAACGAATTGAATTCATCCTACATAAGCAAAATTTATAAAGACAGGCAAAACAATATGTGGATTGGGACCTTGGCAGGCGTATACGTCATTGATAATAAAACCGGGGAAATCAAACATTTTCAATACCGGGCAAATGATCCTTATAGTTTGTCGGGTAATGATATCAACGATGTTGTGCAGGATAGCAGGGGACTGTTTTGGATAGCTACAAACCGGGGGCTAAGCGTATTGGATTTACACGATAATAAATTCCACAATTTCAATACAGCCACAGGATTATCAAATACCGGTATTTTCAGGATACTTGAAGATGAAAGGTCAAAAATGTGGATTAGTAAGGCTACCGGTCTTTCAAGTGTAACCTTTGCAAAATACAAAAGTGAAAATCATTACTTTATCGTTAATTATAATGAGTCTGATGGCTTGCAGGGGCAAGAGTTTAATTTAAATGCGGCACTAAAAACCAAAAATGGGGATATGGTTTTTGGAGGTGCGCAAGGGTATAATTATTTTGATCCGTTAGCAATTCATCCTGTAGTAATGGGTTCTGCGTTAAATTTTACAGACTTTCAATTATTCAATAAAAGTGTACCTGTTGGCGATACCGTTAACGGCAGTATTGTTTTAACGAAATCTATAACACAAACAAGGTCGATGGTTTTAAACCATGATCAAAATGTTTTTAGTATAGAATTTGCTGATTGTAATTTCTTTTCGCCCGACAAAATACAATATCAGTTTACACTATCGGGATTTGATAAAGGCTGGTTCACGGCACAACACGGCGCACGCAAAGCAACTTATACCAATCTTGATGCCGGAGATTATGTTTTTAAAGTAAGATCGATAAGCCCTAATAACCAATCGAAGGAAGCGACAATTGCGATCAAGATCCTTCCGCCATTCTGGAAATCGACCTTCGCATATTTTATATATATTATATCAGCTTCTGTAGTGTTATTATATATCCGGTACAGGGGTATCCGGAAATTAAAAAAAGAATTTTCAATCAAACAGCAACAAATAGAGTCGGAACGTAGAATAATTCAGTTACATAATGAAGCAAAACGAACACACGAACTTGATTTATTGAAAATAAAGTTTTTTACTAATGTTAGCCACGAATTCAGAACACCGCTATCTCTTATTCTCGCACCAATTGATAAAATAATATCTCAAACAAATGATAACGATCACAAACAGCAATTACATCTTATCAATCGCAACGCTAAACGATTGCTGAATTTGGTTAATCAACTACTTGATTTCAGGAAAGTGGAATCGCATGAACTAAAACTTAATTTAGAGGATGGCGATATTATTGCCGCGATTAAAGACATCGTTGCCTCATTTAATGATATTGCGGAAAGTAAACAGATAACCTTTACTTTTGATTCAGAAATTGATGAGTTAAACGCAAAGTTTGATCACGATAAAATAGAACGAATTTTATTCAATCTTTTATCCAACGCATTTAAATTCACTCCTCAAAATGGATATGTCAGCGTTTTAGTTACTGTACAGATAGCTATTGAAGGTGAAAATCATGTTTTGGATATCAAAGTGATTGATACGGGTATCGGTGTTCCGGTTGATAAATACGAAAGAATTTTCGACAGATTTTTTCAGAATGAGTTACCCGAATTTTTAATAAATCAAGGTAGCGGTATTGGTTTAGCCATTACCAAAGAATTTGTGAAGCTGCATAATGGAAAAATTTGTGTTGATAGTGACGAAGGCCGGGGTAGTTGCTTCACCGTTACATTGCCTTTACAACCTGCAAATAAAACATCCAAACAACATCCCATTGAAGAAAATTTCCAAATCCCTGCCGCAATTGGGTTAACCGACCAAAAAAACAGTAAAGTATTGATTGTTGAAGATAATGAAGATTTCAGATTGTATCTTAAAGATAATTTGAACGGGTATTTTAAAATAATCGAAGCAGCGAACGGGAAAGAAGGATGGCAAAAAGCATTGGCATTTCATCCTGACCTGATTGTAAGTGATATCAGTATGCCGGAAATGAATGGCATCGACTTGTGCGTCAAAATAAAGAACGATAGTAGAACCACCCACATACCCGTAATTTTATTAACCGCCTTATCCGGAGACGATGCGCAATTGCATGGCTTACAAACCGGTGCTACTGATTATATAACAAAACCGTTCAATTTTGAAATACTTATTTCGAAAGTCAAAAATATATTATCACAACAGGAATTAACGCGTAATACTTTTAAAAAGCAAGTAGAAATAAACCCATCAAAAATCCAGGTTGATTCGCCCGATGAACAGTTTATACAAAAAGCGCTACAAATAATTGACCTCAATATTGAAAATCCTGATTTTTCGGTGGAGAAATTTAGCAGCGATATGTGTATGAGTCGGGTTACCTTATATAAAAGAACACTGGCGCTAATGGGAAGCAGCCCGGTAGAACTTATACGAACTGTGCGGTTAAAACGGGCAACTCAATTACTCGAACAAGGGTATTTAACCGTGTACCAGGTGTGTTATAAGATAGGCTTCAAAAATGTAAAGTATTTTAATAGAACCTTTAAATCAATGTATAATATGTCTCCATCTGCTTATCAATTACAAAAAAACGGGAGAAGTAAAAAAGCTGACAAACAAGTTGAAGCTACAGCTGATGTTAATTGATATGAACCACTCCTGCGTATAATAAGGCAACCCGGTTCGCCTTTAATAATGGGCGAACCTGAAAATACAGCATACCAAATAAAAAGAGGCTGCCTCATACAGTTATGAGACAGCCTCTTTGTTGGTATAACTTCAGATTAATTAAATGATACTGAATAGCTGTTATCGGTGAAATTAAGGCCACCGTTTGATGAGGTGATCTCGAAGCCGAATTGTACATCGCCCTGGGTAATATTGCCAAACCAGCCCTTGTTTTCAATCCATTGTTGAATGGCTTTAACATCAACGGTGGCAGAATTGGTTTTTGAATTACAAGTAAAGGTATATACATTGTTAGAACCATTTGATCCACGGTAAACAGTCCAGGTATGGCCGCCTACATTAACATTAGTATAAACAGGAATAGCACCATTTGCGCCATAATTGTAAGAAATAGGGCCAACATTACCGGTCCAGTTAAACCAAAGCATAGTTTCGTTTTTATAGCCACTGTCCCATATATCATAGGTTGCTTCCCATGATCCGCCGCTTGGGGTTGTAACGTTAAAACTGCTGGTAAGTGATCCAAGGGAATTTAATGCCTTGTTAACATTTTTAGTAGCATGCGGATATGATTTTACACCGCCGGTATTTGGTTGATTTGACCATACCCCCCAGTTACTATAGGAGTTAGCCCATATGGACTGTGGCCCCGCGCCGCTTCCCCATACATCATTGTTAACAGAATAGCCGCCGTTTGACCAGGTAGCGTATTGAGCGCTCGATGACCAGTTTGCTTTTACCGACGGATCCTCTGATGATGGTGCAGGGGCCGACGAATCTTTTTTACAGGAAGCGAACATCGCCACCAGTAATGAACATAATAATACTTTTCTCATAAATTTGGTTTTTGTAAATATTCATCAAAGTTAGTCTGCGTTCATGTATATGCTTTTACAGTAGTTGCTCAAAAAATTGCACTCTTTTCTCATTGTCAGCCTTAATGATCAAAAATGAGTGCGAGCATTTGCAGCTATCCACGGTAAAATTTATTTGTAATAGCTATTTTCTAAACCCGAAAACAAATAGCCCGCCTATTGATTATTATACCACAGATATTGTTATTCTATTTAAATAGTATTATTTTTACCATAGCACGCAAGTAGCTATAACCAATTATATGTTTACCGGTAAGCCTTTTTCGGATGGCGTGATAGATAGTAAACTGCCTGCACCGGCGGTTGATATTTTGAAACCATTAATGCTTGTTATTGACGACAGTGATGATATGCGGTCAGTAATGAAATTTGAATTTAAGGATGCTTACCGCGTTATCGAAGCCCCAAATGGTGTAATCGGGTACACCATGGCTGTTACCCAATTGCCTGATGTTATTGTAAGTGACGTATCAATGCCGGTTATTGATGGCATTACGCTATGTAAACAATTAAAAGAAAATGAGCTTACCAACCATATCCCGGTATTACTGATAACGGTTGAGGACGCAGAAGAATTTGTGCTTGCGGGATTGAAAAACGGGGCGGACGACTATATCACAAAACCATTTCGCATTAGTATTTTAAAGGCAAAAGTAAACAGCCTGTTAGAATCGCGACAATTATTATTAAAGCATTACAATCACCTTGCGCCTTTAGAAACAAAAGTATCAGCAGTTCAATCATCCAATGAAACATTTATACAGAAAGTAAACACCATTATTGAGGCACACCTGTCAATTCCTATATTTGAAGCTGCCGATTTTGCACTGGAAATCGGCATGAGCCGGGCACAGTTGTACCGCAAAATAAAATCTATAACGGGATATTCGGTTAAGGAATATATACGGATTACCCGGTTAAAAAAAGCAGCCGGGATGCTTATAAACAGTATGATGAATATTTCGGAAGTTGCATATGAGGCTGGCTTTAGTTCCGTCCCTTATTTTTCATCATCATTTAAAAAGTATTTTAAAGTTACGCCACGGGAATTTATCACCAACAGTAAACTTAGTTGAATTAAAACTGGTAAGGTCGTGATGATGTATAGTCAGCTATTCTGAAAATTTGACAGTTCAGATGTTTAGGCTCATTGTCATGCAAAAATCATGAAATTGGGTTAACACAACTTAACATAATCCAAATGTTAGGTTTTTAAACATTTGATAATCAACAATTTAAAATTTACGGAATTAACATAAAAATCAATTTTTACTCCGTTTTTGTAGCTGATATATGTATTTTCTGATATTGCATTTCACAAACAAAACTCTGAAAGTTACTACCCACTTTTACAAAAAAACCGAATTAAAAAATGAGCACTGCAAAAGCCTATGCTGCACAAAGTGCAGATAAACCATTAGCCCCTTTGAACATTGAACGCCGCGAGCCCGGCACCGATGACGTAGAGATAAAGATATTGTATTGCGGCGTATGCCACTCCGACATACACACCGCCCGCAATGAATGGGGAGGCACTAAATATCCCGCTGTACCCGGTCACGAAATAGTGGGTAAAGTAACCCGCACGGGTCAAAACGTAACCAAATTTAAGGTTGGCGACACTGTTGGCGTTGGCTGTTTTGTGGATTCATGTATGCACTGTGAAAATTGCAAGGATGACCTGGAACAATATTGCATTAACGGAAATACACAAACCTACAATGCGCCAAGCCAGGACAAAAAAACTTATACCCTTGGCGGCTATTCGAGCCATATTGTGGTTACACAGCATTTCGTACTGTCTATCCCTGCTAATTTGCCGCTGGAAAAGGTTGCGCCTTTGCTATGTGCCGGTATTACCACCTACTCGCCTATGCGCCATTGGGGTGTTAAGGCAGGCGATAAACTTGCCGTTGTAGGTTTGGGCGGGCTGGGCCACATGGCTGTTAAGCTTGCCGCTTCGTTTGGTGCAGAAGTTACCATGCTGAGCCGTTCAAAAAATAAAGAAAAGGATGCCGCCGAACTGGGTGCGCACCACTTTAAGCTCACTACTGATAAAGATATCATGACCGGGCTTGCCAACAGTTTTGATTTTATCATCGATACCGTATCGGCACAACACGACTATAACGAATACCTTGGCCTGCTGAAAACCAACGGCACCATGATATTATTGGGTGCCCCGCCGCAGCCAACGCCAGTTTCTGCATTCCCGTTAATTATGGGTCGCA
>CAZZUU010000062.1:0-1951 GCA_964657275.1 uncultured Mucilaginibacter sp.
ATATCACAATGGCTATAATCAAGCTCACTGCGCTGTCAATCCAGTACAGGTCAGTAAAATAGATGATAAGGCCTGATATTACTACGCCAAAAGAAACTATCGCATCAATGGCCATGTGCATATAAGCGCCTTTAACGTTAAGGTCGGTATCCTTGTCTTTAACAAAAAGCCACGCCGTAAAAGCATTAATGCCTATGCCTATAAACGCCACCCAGGCCATAGTACCACCGGCAATTTTTTCGGGGTGCATAAACCTGATAATAGCTTCGTACCCTATAAAGCCAACGGCAACAAATAAGATCACCGCATTAAAAAAAGAAACAATGATGGTCGACCGTTTATATCCATAAGTATATTTACTGGTTGAGCCTACTTTAGTAAGTTTAAATGCGAGCAGCGCGAGCGCAAGGCCGGCAACATCGCTGAGATTATGGCCGGCATCTGTGAGTAACGAAAGCGAATGTGTAGCTAAACCCATTATAACCTCGATGACTACAAAAGCCGAATTTAAAATGATACCAACAATAAATGCGGTGTTAAGATGATCAAGTTTTGGGGTATGATCATGATGGTGATGATGAGAGTGACCATGGGAATGGTCGTGACCTGCTGACATGCTGCAAAAATAGCATTTTTTGGGGAATTGGTGAATAGGGAGTGGTGAATAGTGAATTATCCGAAGGCATCTTCATCTGCATATTTGCACATCCGCACATCTCCCCCCTACTCATGATGATAAGGCTCACCCTTGATGATGCTAAAGGCCCTGTATAATTGCTCAACAAAAAACAACCGCACCATTTGATGCGAAAAGGTCATATCCGATAGTGATAATTTGTCGTTGGCACGTTCGTAAACCGAAGGATCAAATCCATAAGGGCCGCCAACCACGAATACCAAACTGGTTACAGAACCCAGCGCTTTTTTATCAACGTAAGTAGCAAATTGCAGCGAAGTTAACTGAGTGCCCCTTTCATCCAGTAATATCAGGTGATCTAAGGGCGATATTTTTTTTAGTATCAATTCTGCTTCTTTTGCCTTCTGCTGTTCGGTGGTGAGCGATTTGGTATTTTTCAGCTCATCGATCTCTATTACAGTTAATTTGGTATAATGCTTCAATCGTTTAACGTACTTGTCTATGCCATCTTTTAAATAAGATTCCTCCGTTTTGCCAACTGTTATAAAAGTGATTCGCATGGAAATGTTGCCGTAATGTTGTAATGTTGCAAAGTTATAATAATAGCATTACCCCGGGGAAATGGAACAGGATATCATAAACAACTATACACAACAATCACACGCAGCGCAGCAGGAGGCCGACAATTATAAAAAGCTTTCAAATACCTACTCGTTATACCGGCTGGGGATTTTTGGCTTATTTATACTTTCCGTTTGTGTTGCGATAAGCCTGGATGATGGAGTAATCATCGGGTTAGCGCTAGCGGTACTCATTGTAACTTTCGGATGGCTGGTAAAAAAACAAAACCACTTCGATAGTTTAAAAACTTATTTCCAGGAGCTGAAAAGGGTCAGTGAGAATGAAATTTCAAGCATGCAGAATCATGCCAACATGTACGATAATGGTTCCATGTTTGTAAATGATAAACACTATTATACTTCCGATCTCGATATTTTTGGAGTCGGTTCGCTTTTCCAGTTGGTTAACCGCTGCGCTACATTTCCGGGAACAGTAAAACTGGCCGGTTGTCTCCATGAACCGGCCGACAAAAGTGTCATCCTGTTGCGCCAGGGTGGGGTTAAAGAGATCGCAAAAAAAATGATTGGAAAGTTGATATCCAGGCCCACCTGCTATTTTCTTTAAAACAGCAACGCGAGCAAATAAAAAACCTGGTGAGCTATTTGAAATTACCGGTGGAACTGGATGGGCAAAAATGGCTCGGTGCTTATTGTGTAGCCGCGCCATATATTTTAATTGCAGTTATTGTCGCTT
>CAZZUU010000062.1:1961-14078 GCA_964657275.1 uncultured Mucilaginibacter sp.
GTTACCTGGCGCCGTTTGTTGCCTTGTTCAACTACCGCCTGGTTTCGTCAAAAAAACAAATTATCGACCGGGCGGATCTGATAGCCGGACGTATAGGCCAAACATTGGGCCATTTTGAATTTGCTTTTAAAAGTATTGAAACTGAAGAATGGCAATCTGAATATTTGACAACATTGTCTTCAAGGATCAAAAATAATGACGGAGAAAGCATCTCCAAAAAAATAAAACAGCTTTCCCAATTGATCAACAAACTCAATTATCGCCTGAATATTTTGATGATGTTCGTTTTAAACATTTTCTTATTGTGGGACATCCGCCAGATATTAGCGATTGAAAACTGGAAGAAAAACAATCATCAGAACCTGGAAATGGCCTTTGATGTAATTGCCGAATTTGAAGCTATAATCAGCCTGGCAAGCTTAAATATCAATTATCCGGACTGGTGTTTTCCCGAAATTGCGGACGGCGCGGGATATACGTTGATTGCCAAAAATATGGCGCATCCGCTTATAAACAGCCAAAAACGAATTGAAAATGATTATGAGCTGGACGACACGCTCAAGATCGACATTATAACCGGCTCAAACATGGCAGGCAAAAGCACCTTTTTGCGAACAGCGGGTATTAACACCGTTTTGGCGCTTAGTGGTGCCCCGGTTTGTGCAGGCAGCATGCGGGTATCTGTAATGAAGATGATGAGCTACATGCGTATCAAAGATTCCTTAAATGAAAGCACCTCCACCTTTAAAGCGGAGCTTGATCGTCTTCAAATGCTGTTGGCAGCCGTTGAAGGGGATCAAAAGATTTTCTTTTTAATTGATGAGATGCTTCGGGGAACAAATTCGGTCGACAAATATTTAGGCTCAAAAGCAGTAATTAAGCAATTGATAGAAAAAAAGGCAGTGGGCATGGTAGCAACCCACGATCTGCAAATAGCGCAATTGGAAGCCGAACACCCGGAGTATGTACGTAACTTTTATTTCGATATACAGGTTAAGGATGGTGAGATGCTTTTTGATTATAAAATTAAACACGGCGAGTGTAAAACATTCAACGCATCGTTATTGCTTAAACAGATTGGTATAGATGTGGATGCTTAGTGAGGAGAAAGCAAAAAGGTTAAGGGCGAAAGGTTATAATTATGATGGTGTTAGAAAGTGCCTCGAAGTTAATTCACCCCGCATAAATTAAAAAACCTCTATAATTCTATCTGAATTACAGAGGTTTAAGTTATATTATTTAAAGTACTTGGCTAAGCTTATCTACCGCCGCCACCACCTGTAGTGGTGCCGCCGCCTGTCGAGCCGCCGCCACCAACACCCTGGTCGCCTTGCTTAAGGTCATCGTTATTTACTCCCTTTTTGCTTGGGCTACTAAAACTTAACTTTCCGAAACTGTAGCTAAACGTTATACCAACAGAGCGGAACGGAAACTGGAACCTGCTGGTTTGTGTAAATAACGGGTTGGTGATATTGGAATCAAAATCTTTGTATTTATGAAACGGCTCTAGCGTGTTTAAACCTATCGATGCCTTTTTATTTAATATCTGCTTTCTTACACCCATTCCAAAAATGCTGAACGATGGACTGCTACCTTGTATGGTGCGTCGCGGAGAATTTTCCACTGCAAACACCTCACCTATAAAACCCCCATTAAGCGTTACAGAACCACTCAAAAAGGCGTTATACTGAACATAAGTGCTGGTACTCGTAAACGCCCCCACGTATGGTGCATAAGGCGTTGGATCGTATGTATAAACGTTGATACTCGTACGAATGGTTAATATCTTTATCGGGGTGATCGAGCCGAAAAAGCTTGCACCGATTGAATTATTCACCGCCGCGTTTTGATAGTCACTTACTGTTCCAGGCCGTCCTGGAAATTCTGTTACAATACTTTCAATTAAGCCGCCTGTATGTTTGTAATAAACAGACATATTAAAAAGCGAAGAACCTACAAAAGTATTGTAATTTAATTCCACTGTTTGGGATATTTCAGGAGAAAGATTTGGATTCCCCTCAGTTATGGCTAATGGGTTACTGGTGTTCGGAAAGGGATTCAAAAACTGTAAACTCGGCCGGGTAATTCTTTTGCTATAACTTAGTTTCAGTGTTTTAGTAGACGAAAATTGCTTTTGAACCGTTAAGCTGGGGATAAAAGTTAAATAATTTTGATCAAACGGCATTAAACTGGCTTGCGACTCACTTACAGGGTCGCCATGGATGGCTGTATTTTCTAGTTTTGCCCCCGCTAATATTGCGTAACCTTTAGGTAGCGTTACAGTTAATACAGAATAACCGTTAGTCACATTCTGGTTATAATTATACAAACTGGATGTAACCGGATCGTAAACAAACGAGTCTGTGCCCACGGGATCAAATTCGGCTGAAGTACTGTTTATCCTTCGTATAATTTCTTTACTACCGGCTTCCAATTTAAATGTTTTATCAATTGGCAGCGTATAATCGGCTTGAATTGTATATTCATTATTTATACCATTGATATTATTCTGCTGATTGGTTCGCTGACCAACTGGTTGTTGATTAGTGAAAAAAGTCGTATAATTTGTTATGATTGAACTGTGTGTCCATAGGCCCGATATAATAATATTATGTTCACCGTCTTTTGAGAATTTGTGGGTATAATCTAAGCTCAAATCAAACCCTCCAAATGAATTATGACCCAGCGAATTGCTATTGTAGGAATAACTTTTAGTAGCGTCGTCAAAATTAGTATCTCGTGTAGCAGTGTTACCATTCGTGTTAAAGCCGCCTTTATTGTACCTAAATGTTGATGAAATACTGTTAAATGCGTTAAACTCATAATTTGCAGTTGCCGAGCTGATGGTACCATAGCGTTTCACAAGGCTGGTACCGCTTGAGTTGAGTACTGAATCGCTTTGAAATTTCTGGTTAAAATCAGTTAAAGATGTTTGCGGCCAGGTAAAGTTGCCGCCTGCGTTTAGTGATAAACTGAAACGGTTTTTGTTATAATTAAAATTAAGATTACCATTATTTTGGCGTGTACCAAACCCGCCACTAACAGAACCGCTTACGCCCGAAATATTTTTCTGTTTGGTGACGATATTTATGATACCACCCGAGCCTTCGGAATCATATTTTGCTGATGGGGATGTGATAACCTCGATTGTTTTGATTTGATCTGCAGGGATGGTTTTTAACACATCAGACAAACTAGCAGATGTGGCACCAGATGGTTTCCCATTGATCAATACCTTAACATTTTGGTCGCCCCTGATTGCCACGTTGCCGTTAAGATCGAGCGATACCAAAGGCACTTTTTGCAATACGTCCGCAGCGTTCCCGCCGGCCGCAGTAAGATCCTTTTCCACGTTATAAACAAGCTTGTCAATATGGTTTTCAATCAGCGCTGCCTGGCCTGTAACTACTACTTCCTTTAACGTTTTTGCACCCGGCGAAACCAGTACAACACCCAAATTCTTATCGGGCTTTGAATCCGTAGTAACAACAGGATCAATTATTTTGGTAGGATACCCTATAAAGGTTATGGATATCTTATAATTACCGGGGTGAATATTATCCAGTTTAAAATTTCCTTTTTCATCAGTGATAACACCGGTTATAGGGCTTTTCCCGCCACTGCGGTACAAACCTATAGAGGCATAATCCATCGGTTTCTTGGTGAGCGAGTCAATAACAGTTCCAGATATTCGCCCCACTATGCTTGAACCTCCGCCGCCAAATTGGGCCCTGGCCGTTATAACCGAACAAAATATTATGATAAATATATAAAAACGTTTCATTTCTTGTGATTTTTCTAATTAGAGGCTAATCTAGTTGAAATGTTACAGCTTAAATGGCATTATTTTGTCATTTATATTACTGTAATAAGTTCGTTACAGAGGAAGTTAAAGTACGATGTTTACTATCCTGCCTTTAACTACGATAACTTTTTTAGGGGCTCTACCATCCAGGTATTTCTGAACATCGGCATTTGCCAAAACATGCGCCTCAATAGCAGCCGGTTCAAGGCTCAATGAAATGTTCAGGTTCATTTTTGTTTTACCATTGATAGATATGGGGTAAGCAAATTCATCTTCAACCAGGTACGATGGGTTAAATGTTGGATAAGGTGTATAGGATAGCGATCCCGCCTCTTTACCAAGCAATGTCCACAACTCCTCGCAGATATGCGGTGCATAAGATGAAAGTACGATCACCAGGTCCTGCAAAACAGACTTGTTTTTGCATTTAAGATCGGTAAGTTCATTCACGGCTATCATAAAGCTGGAAACTGAAGTATTAAAAGAAAATCGCTCGACATCTTCCTCTACCTTACGGATAATCTTATGAAGCGACTTTAGTTCCGCTTTTGTGGGTTCATCATCCGAAACATTAAAGTTCCATGCCTCATCGTGGAAAAGCCTCCAGAACTTACGCAAAAACTTAAACACACCTTCTATGCCATTGGTGTTCCAAGGCTTACTTTGCTCCAAGGGCCCTAAAAACATCTCGTACATCCGCAAAGTATCGGCACCATACCGCTCAATCAAATCATCGGGGTTAACCACGTTGAACTTTGATTTAGACATTTTCTCCACTTCTACACCGCAGATATATTTGCCGTTTTCCAATATGAATTCGGCATTAGCATATTCCGGTCGCCAGGCTTTGAATTTTTTAATATCTAAAATATCATTTTCAACAATATTTACGTCGACGTGCAAATCAGTGCTTTTGTATTCTTTTCGCAATCCATAAGAAACAAAGGTGTTTATCGGGCGTCCTTCATCGTCAACCAGGCGATATACAAAATTTGATCTGCCTTGTATCATCCCCTGATTAATCAGTTTTTTGAAAGGCTCATCCTCAACCACCATATCCATGTCTTTCAAAAACTTGTTCCAGAAACGGCTGTACAACAAATGCCCGGTTGCATGCTCAGAACCCCCGATGTACAGATCAACATCCTTCCAATACTCAATGGCTTTTCTTGATGCAAACGCCGTATCATTATGCGCGTCCATGTAGCGGTACCAATACCAGCTGCTGCCCGCCCAGCCGGGCATGGTGCTGAGCTCGTACTCGTAAGTGGCCTCACTAGCCAAATATTTCCAATTAGCTGCCCTTGCCAACGGTGGCTCGCCGCTTTCTGTTGGCAGGTATTTGTCCACTTCAGGTAATATCAAAGGCAGTTCTGTTTCTTCAATCAAATGCGGCAATCCATCCTTAAAATAAACCGGCACAGGTTCGCCCCAGTAGCGCTGGCGGCCAAATATAGCATCGCGCATGCGGAAATTTACTTTTGCTTTGCCTGCCCGCAATTCTTCCAGTTTAGCAACAACAGCAGCGGTAGCCTCCTTGTAAGTTAAACCATTAATGAAACCCGAATTGATGTAACGGCCCTCTTTAGTTGGGTCGGCCTCTGTGCCGATATTTTGTATGTCGATAATAGGAATGATCGGCAAATTATATTGTTTGGCGAATAAGTAATCACGCTGATCGCCGGAAGGTACTGCCATTACCGCACCCGTTCCATAACCTGCAAGTACATAGTCTGCTATCCATACCGGCACTTTTTCGCCGTTAACCGGATTTATCGCGTAGCTTCCTGTAAAGGCCCCCGAAACAGTTTTAGCATCCGCCATACGTTCCAGTTCCGACTTCTTTTTTGCCTGTGCGATATAATTTTCAATTTCAATTTTCTGCTCCGGAGTAGTTAATTGTGCTACCAATTCATGTTCGGGTGCAACCACCAAAAAGCTCGTCCCGAAAATAGTATCGGCGCGGGTGGTGAAAACTTCAATATAGTGATCAGCGATTGGTGATTGGAGATTAGTTTGATCGGGATTCGTAAATCGTAAATCTGAGATCGTAAATTTCACTAAAGCTCCCACGCTTTTCCCTATCCAGTTCCTTTGCATTTCCTTTAAAGGTTCCGGCCAGTCGAGGGTATCTAGGCCCTTTAACAGGCGGTCGGCATACGCAGTAATCCGCATGCTCCACTGCATCATTTTCTTTTGTTCAACAGGGTAACCGCCGCGTTCGCTAAAACCGTCTTTTACCTCGTCATTAGCTAATACGGTACCCAAAGCAGGGCACCAGTTTACGGTACTTTCGCGCAGGTAAGTAAGGCGATATTTTAAAAGTTCGGTCTGCCGTTCTTCTTCGGTCGTTGCTTTCCATTCGTCTGCTTTAAAGCTCAAAACATCGTCATCACAAACTGCGTTAATGCCCGATGACCCATTTTGTTCGAAATGAGTAATCAATGTAGTTATCGGTTCAGCTTTATCGGCAGTTTTATTATACCACGAATCGAAAAGCTGCATAAATATCCACTGCGTCCACTTATAATATTCAGGATAACTGGTGCGCACCTCCCGGCTCCAGTCGAAAGAAAACCCCACCTGGTCCATTTGCCTGCGATAAGTGGCGATATTATCTTCGGTAGTAACGGCAGGATGTTGCCCTGTTTGGATGGCGTATTGCTCGGCCGGTAAGCCAAAGCTGTCAAAGCCCATAGGATGCAAAACGTTGAAACCTTTAAGGCGCTTATATCGTGCGAAAATATCAGAAGCTATATAACCCAGCGGGTGCCCTACGTGCAAGCCGGCACCCGAAGGATAAGGAAACATATCAAGCACGTAGTATTTAGGCTTTGTACTTTCATCTTCAGCTTTAAACGTTTGATGATCGGCCCAAAACTGCTGCCATTTTTTCTCTATATCTTTAAATTGATAATCCATAGGTATATTGTCGCTTGCGGCTGCGAAATTAAGAAAATCCCTATTAGTTTGGTAGTTTAATGGTGAATTGGCCGACAGGAAAAATTAAGGTGGACTAGGTTGACCGAGTTTTGCCGGATTGTTGTTGAAGATAATCAATGCCCTCTTCTATAAATGATTGCCAAACCGTATTCGGCTGCCAAACGTCATCAATAAAATCGTGCATTTCTTCTTCCGTAAGCTCAGATTTTGATAACAAATATAACCCCACAAATGCCGATGCCCGGTAATTTGCAGCACAATGCACCAGCATCTTTTTGCCGGCATGGTTGTTCATATAGTTTATAAAATCAACTAATTCGCTAATTTGCGGATGTTCAAATACGACCGGGAAATGAAAATATTCCATTCTGAGCGACTCAACTATCGCAGCTTCACCAGTTAAAGCATATTTGGTTTCTAACAGGCCCAGGTTAACAACAATTTGATACTTTTCTTCAGCTAATTGTTTTAGTTGCGATTCAGTAGGCTGACCGGAGCACGCCAGCAGATCGGATACTTTTTCGAAATGGTAAATATTGCCCATGCAACAAAGTTACGGATAGCAGTCAATTTCATGCAAATCACTGTTGTTCATTTTACGATAAAAATCAGTTTTTTAATTTTAACTTTTTTGTTAAATTTGTTGGATACCCCTAAACAAAATGTAATGCTGTAACGTAAAAGTGTACATTTTAAAAAAGCTTCCCCTGGCTATTTGTATTGTAAATTAATTAAACGAACAAATATTAAATCCTTATCATGAAATTAAAATCAAAAATTGTCCCGGCGCTTCTTTTAGGTGTTGTGCTTTTTTACACAGCTTGTAAAAAATCGGGCAGCAGTACTTCAAATCCAACACTTACACCCAAAGAGGTTACCAGCCAGATAGCGCTGAACTTATCGCAATCATTGTCCGGCGGACTTGGTGCTTTTGATATTTCAGGCGGCCTTGATGCCCCCTCAACTTTCGCGGTGCGTACCAAAGGAAAAGTAATTAATGATTTATCAGACCCATCCTGCGGTTTGGTTTTAGATACCGCAGTAAACTTTACCGATACTGAAAACGGCTCGACAGTTACATTTAAGGGGACTATCAATTTTGCATTTGCATGCACCAATGGTGTAGTTTCAGGTTTTTCAACCAACGATAATCTTGATATCGCGCTTACAAACGCGCAAATTTCTTTTGCATATAAGGTAAACGAAAATTTAACATTCCTTAGTTCAAATCCGCTTATAGACACTGCTCCTATAACAATTAAAGGCTCTTTAAGTTCAAGCGGCGCTTACCAGTTACTAACAGGCAGCAAAGCAAGCGGCACCGAGGTTTTCAACTATACGCTTACTTCTTTAATACTTGACCCTAATTCAGGCGAAATAGCAAGCGGATCTGCAAGTTTCACCACCTCAGGCACAGGCCCGCAGGGTGTTTGGAATTATACCGGAACAATCACCTTCTTAGGAAATAACCAGGCAAAAGTTACTATCAATGGCACAGTTTACACTGTCGACCTGCAAAGCGGCGCGGTAAGTTAATAAGCCAAAATATTTAGTTAAACATATAATTTCAGCCAAAAACCAACAAATAACTAACAGTAGATTTGGAATTTTTAACCCTGTTAATGTTTTGGCTATTTTAATAATTGTGTATCATTGTTTATGATTAAGCGTCTCCTGTTCAATCTAAACTTCCAGGTAATTGCCGGTATTGTATTGGGCATCATTGTTGGCTATTACTTTAAATCATTCGCACCGACAGCTCATATCATCAGCCAAAAGTTTATCGACCTGGTAACAATGTTGATCGCTCCTATTATATTTCTCACCATTGTACTTGGCATAGCCGGTATGAATGACGTAAAAAAAGTTGGCAGAGTTGGCGGAAAAGCGTTACTGTATTTCGAGATTGTGTCAACATTCGCCTTAATAATTGGGATTATTGTTGCAAATGTTGTGAAACCGGGCGTGGGTTTTGTAAGCAAGATAGCAGCCGATCATACCAAACTTGCCGCTTATCAAAAAGCAGCAAGCGAGATGCACTGGAGTGATTTTATAGCCAAGATTATCCCCTCAAATATATTTGATGCTTTCGCCCGGGGAGATATTTTGCAGATCCTATTTTTTGCCATTTTATTTGGTTTCGCTGTCAGCTTTATAGGAGAAGCCGGTCGGCCGGTCGTTACCTTTTTTGAGGCACTCTCAAAAGTATTTTTTTATATCATGCGTATGATAATGCGGCTTGCCCCTATCGGCGCTTTCGGCGGGATGGCTTACACTATCGGCACCTATGGTATTGACACGTTGGAGCCATTGGCCAAATTGATGGGCTCAGTTTATATTACGATGGCTCTGTTCATTTTCGTCGGGCTCAACTTTGTTTGCTGGCTGTATAAATTCAGCCTTTGGAAATACCTGGCATTTATAAAGGAGGAGATACTCATCGTTTGGGGAACTTCTTCATCAGAATCTGTTTTGCCGCCCATGATGGATAAAATGGAAAAGTTCGGCTGCTCCAAATCGGTTGTCGGCCTGGTAATACCGGCAGGATATTCCTTCAACCTCGATGGTACAACTATTTATTTATCCATGTCGGTCATATTCCTGGCGCAGGTGTTTCATATTCCGCTCACCTTATTGCAACAGGTAACCATTATTGGCATATTGATGATAACCTCAAAAGGTGCGGCCGGCGTCACGGGTAGCGGTTTTATCATATTAACCTCCACGCTTGCCGCTATAAAAATTATACCTGTTGAGGGCGTTGCAATTTTACTTGGAGTGGATAGGTTTATGTCGGAAGCAAGGGCGATCACTAATATGATTGGTAATGGTATTGCAACTATTGTGATTGCCAAAAGTGAGGGGGAGTTTAACGGGGCCCCGCCCAACCCTCCCCGGTAGGAAGGGCTTTTTTTAATTATTTACGGAAAATAATCATCTTAAAAAGAGAGCTTGAAAAGTCTCCCCAACCGGGGGAGATTTAGAGGGGGCTAGTCATATACAAAAACATCAATTATGAAAACAACAGCATTAATCAAATCATTGTTATTTACAGCAATTCTCAGTTTCAGTCTTTTAACTGTAGTCAACGCGCAGGAATACGTATCGCCCACCAAACCTTTTTTAAGGGGCAGGTCGCCGGGTGTAAAGGTAAAACTGCTAAGCGACACCGGATCAACAAGAACTTATATCCTGGTGTTTTCGCCCGGCGACGAAGTAATTTCGGGTCTGTTAGAATTTGCCGATAAATACAATGTTAAAAGCGCCCATTTCACCGCCTTAGGCGATACCTACTCGGCAAAGATTGGCTGGTTTGATCGCTCAAAGAAACTATTCAAAGTAATTGTGATCGACAAGCAGTCTGAAATTACGTCCATGATAGGCGACATCGCCATCTACAACGGCAAACCGGTTGCCCATGCACATATAAATCTGGCGGCTGAAGACGGCACAGTACGCGGCGGCCATTTGCTGGAAGCCTTTGTAGCCCCCACCCTCGAGATAATAATAACCGTTGAACCGGCAACGCTTTATAAAAAATTTGACGCTGATTTTGGAGGGGCGCTTATAGACCCTAACGAGAAATAAAATTGTTACGATTTAATTACGAAACATAACCGTACATCCACCGAATTTAATTTGACATTCAATCAAAAACTTTAGCTTTGCCCTACTAATAGAAAAACAAAAATGAGCGTTCTCGTAAATAAAGATTCTAAAGTTATTGTCCAGGGGTTTACAGGTACCGAAGGCAGCTATCACGCCGCGCAAATGATCGAATACGGCACGCAGCTGGTAGGCGGCGTTACGCCCGGCAAGGGTGGTCAAACGCATTTGGACCGACCGGTATTCAATACCGTTGAGGACGCTGTTCAAAAAACAGGTGCCGATGTTTCCATCATATTTGTACCCCCTGCTTTTGCTGCAGATGCGATAATGGAAGCTGCCGAAGCCGGCATTAAGGTTATCGTTTGTATCACCGAAGGTATCCCGACCAAGGATATGATCATGGTGAAGGAATATTTGACTGATAAGGACTCGCGCCTGATCGGGCCAAACTGTCCCGGTATCATCACTGCCGACGAAAGTAAGATCGGCATCATGCCTGGCTTTATTTTCAAAAAGGGTAATGTTGGCGTTGTTTCCAAATCAGGAACATTAACCTATGAAGCGGTTGACCAGGTGGTAAAAGCAGGTTTAGGTATTACTACAGCCATCGGAATCGGCGGCGACCCGATCATCGGCACACCAACCAAAGAAGCGGTTGAATTACTAATGAACGACCCTGAAACACACGGCATTATCATGATAGGCGAGATTGGCGGCGGTATGGAAGCCGAAGCTGCACGTTGGATCAAAGCAAACGGCACAAAGCCGGTTGTGGGCTTTATTGCAGGTCAGACAGCGCCGCCGGGCCGCAGGATGGGTCATGCCGGCGCGATAGTTGGCGGTGCCGATGATACTGCGGCAGCAAAAATGAAGATTATGCGCGAATGCGGTATCCGTGTGGTGGAATCGCCTGCTGAGATTGGGGCTGCGATGGCTGAGGAATTGGCGAAGTTGGGTTAAAGCTGAAAGGTAAAAGGGGAAAGGTTTGCCTTGTTTGAAATATAAGATCCTGGTTTATGACCGGGATTTTTTATTTGGTATGATCGCATAAATAGGGCGGTCATCCTGAATTTATTTCAGGATCCCTCATGCAAAGTGACGGGCATATAGGTGAACCGTCCTGTGGTGTCCTGAAACGTGTCCAGGATGATCTGGTTACCGTCAAACCATTGTCAATTCAACTCCCACAAACAAATTAAACCGCCTGATTGTCGTATATTTAATAGTAAGACATCAATCAAGATCGGTGGAATCAAAAAATGAAGCCATCGGTGAAATCAAAAATCTTAATCAGTGAAATCCATGAACTACAACACATTAACACCCGACGAAGAAAGAGTAATACTACACAAAGGTACAGAACGGCCGTTTACCGGCTCATTATTAAATAATAAGGCAAAAGGCTTATATGTATGTAAAAGATGCGACACGCCTTTATATACCTCCGAATCAAAATTTGATTCGTTTTGCGGCTGGCCGAGCTTTGACGATGAGATATCCGGGGCGGTAAAAAGGGTTCCTGACCCTGACGGACACCGCACAGAAATTGAATGTGCCAATTGCGGCGCGCATCTCGGACATGTGTTTAAAGGCGAATATTTAACGTCTAAAAACACCCGCCATTGCGTGAACTCGGTTTCCATGAAATTTGTTCCCACCGGTTTGTGAATTGTGAGTAGTGAATGGTGAGTTGTTAACCAATGGACTATCCGCCACTGTTACTCGCTACTGCCTACTCACTATTCACCACTCACTATTCA
>CAZZUU010000063.1:0-11422 GCA_964657275.1 uncultured Mucilaginibacter sp.
GACCTCCTGCAGATGGAATCTGTTCCGCAAACTTTTATTTATGCTAATACTTTCCCCGTTTCTGATAACGGCGAACCCCATACACAAGAACACCTGCTGATCACTAAAGGCAATAAAGGTCACCAATTAAACACGCGCGAAGGCATGTCACTCGCTGTATCAAATGCCTTTACCGCACAATTACACACCGTTTATAATTTTAATACCGGCGGCGGTCCGGCGGTTTTCTATACTTTGTTTCAAAAATACATGGATGCCTTGTTGTATCCCGATTACACTAACGAAGAGGTTCACCGTGAAGTACGCAACTGGGGTATAACCCAAAACCCTGATAAAAGCCTCCGCCTGGAAGAAAAAGGTTCGGTTTATAATGAAATGTCGTCCAGCATGAATAACCCCTATGCGCTGATATTTGACGAAATGGGAAGGATGTTATATGGCAACGGCCATCCAAACTCCTTTAATTCGGGTGGTTTGCCGTCAGGTATCCGTATTCTAAATGCTGCCGATATAGCCGCGTATCACAAAAAAAATTATTACCTGGGCAATATGGGAGCCATCACTTCGCTGCCGAAAAGCATGAGGCTATCCAGCGTTTTGGAGCGCACAAATATTATTCTTAACGATCTTAACAAACAAGCCCCTCCCGAAGTACGTACGCCGGTTAAACTTCCGCCGCCCAACCCGATGGAAAACGGGATGATCAAACAAATTGACTTTCCTTCGCAAAACGCACAACAGCCAGGCACCATAGCGCTGGCATTCCCACCAACTTTGCAACTTAATCCAACTCAATACATTGAACTAAGCAATTTCTTTAATGTATTTGCAGGCGACGCTACCACTAACCTTTATAAAATCTTTATCGACAGCAAAACCAAAATACCTGGTATTGATGCGCAGGCAGTATTTGGCTATGTCGATTTTAAGCAGGGATACCCTATAATAATAGGTGTTGATGGCGTAAGTGCGGCCGACCTTACCAAAGATAAAGCCATTTTGGTGCGCGAAAAGGTGATACAGGAACTGCAAAAGGTAGCGGCTTATCCCGATCATTCGCCGGAATTGTTGGAATTTAACAAACGCTTTGAAAGCAGCCTGCAAAGTTTAGACAGGGCAAATGCCAAGTTTGTAAATAGTCCGCCAAAATTCGGTTTCCGGAACACCGGCGATAACTGGTATATTCAGCTTAAACAGCTGGAAGATGTTTCCGGTTTTAAAAAATCGGTAACGCTTAAGCCGCAGATAAAGGAAATAAAACAGCAACTAACAAGCGGTGTTAACATCTGGAAGCCGCTTATCGCGAAGCTGGATCTTGGGCATAACCAGCCGTTCGTAATTTTTGATAAAGCTAACCCGGCACTGGTAAGCCAATCAGAAACTGAGCGTAAAGCGCGGGCCGAAGCCGAACTTGCCCGCCTAAAAAACCTTTATCATATCGCTAACGACCAGGACGCCATCATCCGGTATAAAGCGGTTTACGATTCCAATACCATGGTTTTGGAAAAAAGGGAGCAAGGTTTTAAAGTGAAATTTATCGACCACCCACCGCTTACGCTGGATGATGAGCTTGTTTTTAAACAGCAATCATTGGCGGGCAATATTCCTGTTGTTGCATCGGTGTTTAACAATATGTCGAGCGCCACAACAGGCATAGCTTTGAACCTTAACGGCATTCCGCAGGATAAATTAATGTACCTGGCCATACTTCCCGATCTGCTTACAGAAACCGGTATCGTTAAAAACGGCAAGGCTGTATCTTACGAAGACATGATCGGGCTAATTCAGCAGCAAATTCTCGGGTTGAATAGTTATTACAGTGTTAATGGCGCGACCGGGAGAGCAGAGTTAGTGATATCAGGTGCGGGCAATAACCAGGCGGAATCGTTGCGTGCGATAGAATGGATGGGCGATGTATTACTACAACCCAACTGGACGAAAGCTAACCTGCCGCGTATGCGTGATCTTGTTGACCAGGAGTTAACCGGGATCAGGCAAACCATGCAGGGATCGGAAGAATCCTGGGTCAAAGATCCCGGAAAGGCGTACCTGTACCAGGACCAACCATTGCAATTGGCAACGTCTTCTTTTTTAACCAGGGCTTATAATATTTTCAGGCTCAAATGGATGCTGAAGGATCATGGCAGCGCCGCCGATAGTGCGGCAATAAGCAATTGGCTGAATGACCTTGCGAAAGCTGAAACTAACCGCGACGATTTGAAAAAATTGCTGCAAGTATTAAACAGCGAAACCAGGATAAGCGCCGACTCGGCAGGCAGCAATAAGAAATATGCCGACACCTTTAACCAGTTAACTGCGCCTGCAAAGGCAATAGCCAAAGCAGCTACCGAAGACCTGCAACAATTATTAAACGGCATCCCCGACAATTCCCTTGCCTGGGATTGGAAATCGCTTTGTCATACCATGAACTCGGACTTTGCTAAAGGCCCCGAAAAAGCGCTGGCTGAATTGAATGCAGTGCGGTCAGACTTGCTAAAAACGTCGCAAACAAGGGTATTTCTAGTCGGCTCGGAAGCCACGGAACAAAAGATAAACGAAAGTTTGGATAAGTTGTTCACCGGCTTTGATCATACACCGGCAGCAAAGCAAAATTATAGCAATAATAAACTCATCTTCGACCGGGTAATGAGACGTATGAACACCACCGAGGTGCCGGTATATGCCGGTTTGATCAATCCCGATTCACACACCGGTGTGTTTATTAATTCTGCTCCTTTAATTTCTTACACAGATACCGGCAGAACCAGTCTTTTAAAGTTATTGGCTGCGGAACTTTACGGTGGGGCCGGCAAACAAAGCGTGTACACCAAAACTACCGGTGCGGGATTGTCTTATAGTACGGGCGTTGGGGCATCGCCTTCAACCAGCCGGGTTAGCTATTATGCAGAACGCACACCCGAATTACCGCAAACCCTTCGGTTTGTTATCGATGAGATCAAACGATCGCCGGTAGATACCAATATGACGGATTATGTGGTATCATTAGCGGTTGGCGCTTTCCGTTCCGCTGACGATTATGAAGTGCGCGGCGAAGACATGGCCAACGACCTGGCTGACGGCAGGCCGCCGCAGTTAGTAAAAGAATATCGCCAGGCGATACTGAAGCTAAGAAATGAACCCGGACTGATCGATAAAATATACCAGCATAAAGACGAGGTTTATGAAACCATTCTGCCGGGTTATTGCAAATCCGTAAAGGATGTAGCCGGGGGCGCTTATTTCGTTATCGGCCCCGAAAAACAAATGCAGGCCTATGAGGCTTATCTGAAATCTGTGGATGGATCGGCAACAACATTATACCGGCTTTATCCGAGGGATTTTTGGATGGTGGAGAAGTAGATGTGCGGATGAGTGAATATGCAGATTGCACCCTTTGTCATTGATCCGCCGGCAGGCGGAGCGGCAATCTTGTCACTACGCTACGCCGACGCGTATGCGTGGCTGCGTATAATCCATCAATACGGCGAAGTACTCACCGCTGTCCATCCGCCATCGATAATTAAATTCTGCCCAGTGATGTGCCGGGCATTTGGCGATACCAAAAACAATACGGCCGCGGCAACGTCTGCAACGCTTGCCGGGCGGCCCATCGGCGTAATGCGCGACCATACCTTGTTATAATCGGCATCTTCCAGCGTACGTTCGGTTAGGGTTGCGCCGGGGGCTACAGTGTTCACAGTAATTTGATAGGGCGAGAGGTCTATCACGAGGTTTTTAGCCAGCATCTCGAGCGCGGCTTTTGTCATCCCGTATGCAGCAAGGTTCTTATGCGCCTGGTGCCCCGTAACGGACGACATAAACAGCAAACTTCCTCCCCCGCCTTGTTTGATGATCTGCTGCGCGGCCTTTTGCGCCAAAAAAAAGCTTCCCTGCAAATTTAAGTTCATTACGCTTTGAAGGGATTCAGCCGGGTAGGTCAAAAAATCGCCAAACAGGGTAATCCCGGCATTGGCAATAGCGATGGTTAGTTTACCATAGTGCTGCACTGCGGTATCTATCATCTGTTGTATAAAATTCACATCCGCAGCATCCCCGGCAAGGGCATGGCAAATACCGCCGTTGCCGGTAATTTCAAATGCGGCTTTATTAGCCAGTTGCCCGTCTATATCGTTGAGTAAAATAGCCGCACCTTCAAGCGCCATTTGCCGGGCGATCTCAAAGCCAATGCCCTGCCCCGCTCCTGTTATAATGGCTACCTGCCCGGTATATTTTTTTGTTGTCATTACTCAAATGTAATCAAATTGGTTTATCATCAAATATCAGCGGGCGCTATTCAAATTGTCGCTCTAAATTCAAACGTTCCTATGGAACGTGAAAATGGTATTGCATATATTTTTTCTACCAACCAGACGACCCGATGGGTCGATTAAGGTAGTTCGCGTGCTATCGGGACGGGTGGTTGATAGCGCTAAAATCAAACGCTTCTCTGAAACGTAAAAATGGTATTGGATATTTTTTCTACCAACCAGACGACCCGATGGGTCGATTAAGGTAGTTCGCGTGCTATCGGGACGGGTGGTTGGTAGAAAAAACCAAACGGGGATTGAGCGTTCGTTAGGAACGCCTGGTGAAATGAGAATTTGATTTACACCCATATAACTGGTCAGGGTTAACATGGATTAAAACTTTGTTTCATTAAATTATTGATTATCAAATAATTATAAAATTTAACATAAATTCGGTTAAGTTGTGTTAACCCTCCATGGTTGTTTACCGGCTTGTCTTCCTTTGAATCTCAATATAACCGCCCCTTTTTATGATGGGGCTTTTTCCATAATATCAGTTGCCAAACCAGCTCTGCGCTTGCCAGGATTACAACAGCAAAAATAGCGGCCCAAACGGCTTGCTTCTGCGACGCGAAGGCCCCGGCAAGTGCAGCAAAATATACGCTTACCGGTAATATCAGCATCAGGAAAAGTCCGGTTGTACTTAACGGTATTTTAAACGGTCGGTGGGTGTCGGGAGCTTTTACCCGTAGTTTTATTAAAGATATATATTCGAGCGACAGCCCGGCACCGTAAACAGTAACGTCGATGATCAGCAAATCGGCAAATGGCCATAATATCATCAAGCTAACCACCAGTGAGCAAATTAGTATAGATACATAAGGCGTTTGAAACCGGGAATGCAGCCTGTTTAATCTTTTTGGCAAAAGATCATCCTCTGCCATAACCTGCGGAACCCTCGATACCGACAATAACACGGCCGCATAGATCCCTAAACTGCTGGCCATGCCCGCAAAAGCAATGAAGGCACCTAACCAATGGCCCCCGATAATGGCGCCCACTGCCGGAAATCCCTTATCCTGCAAAACGCCTGCATCAATGCCCGATCGCTGTGAGATCAGGATGATCAAAAAATATAGCACCATAACCAACCCGAAGGCAGAGAAGATGGATATAAGGTAAGAGCGTACAGGTTTTTCTACCTCTTCGGCGTAGGTGGTTACGTTATCCCATCCCAGGCAATTCCACATTACCGTGTACAGCGCCATCACAAATGATGAAAACGGCATGCCTTTTAATGATGGCGATGGTATAGGTACGCCGCCCTTGTGGTGATAGAAATAAAGACCAAACAGAACAATAAAAGGCGTTAATACTATTGCACCCAAAACTAACGAGGTTTTTCCGACGGGCACAATACCTAAAATATTTAATCCTGCGGAGGCCCATATTACGCACAAGCAAAGCGGGATACGGTATTCCATCAACCCGGGTAAAAAGAAGGACGCATAGAGCACAAACAACCCGGGGTAAATAGCCAGGTCGACGAAGGTATAAAGCCATGTCCACCAGCCTTCGTAAAATCCCCAACGGGTGCCAAGCGCATTTTTTACCCATTTATAATATCCGCCGGTAACCGGCATCATGCTGTTGAGTTCCAGTACCGTAAAAATGGCGGGCACATCCCATAACAATGGCGTTATTAATAACAACAGTAAAGCACCGTTTTGCCCGGCATAGGTTAACAACGGCTCCAAGCCATAAGGGCCGCCCGAAACCGTAAAAAAGATTACGGCGACCAGTTGTACCGGACGGATTTTTCTGAGCGACGATGTTGCAGCCATTAGCGATAAAAATGCTACAAATTATTGAACGGATTTTTACTTTTTATTAAAATATTATTAACCCCATGTTGATTAATTTTTAATTCAAAAATCACCTTCAAGCAGATGCATTAAGTTCAGATTAACTAAATATTACCATTTACCGAAGCCGGAAAAAGCCAAAACCTAATTTGTAGTTTTAATTTCTATAACGATAGTGTAATGAGGAGAAAGATATTATTTATTACCGGTTCCATCAATCAAACCTCGCAAATGCATCAGATTTCAAAGCATCTTGAGGGATATGATTGCTGGTTTAGCCAATTGTTTCCCGACTCTGCTTTTCTCCGGGCGGTCATCAAATATACTCCATTAGCCAATGGCACTGTACTAACAGGCCAATTCAAAGAAAGGTCTGAAGACTACCTGAAGCAGCAGGGGCTCAAAATTGATTATGGCGGCAATTTGCATCATTACGACCTGGTGGTAAACTGCACAGATATGATTGTTGCCAAAAAATTCAGGAAAACGAAAACGATTTGGGTACAGGAAGGGATGATAGATAAACGTAAATGGATGAGCAGTTTTGTTAAGGCCATTGGTATTGCGCCATATTTTACAGGTGATACCTCGTTAAACGGCTCAACTAATATCTGTGATGTTTATTGCGCGGCTTCAGAAGGTTATAAAAATCATTTTATAAAATATGGCACTGATGGCAACAAACTGATTGTTACCGGCATACCCAATTACGACGATAACATGCCATTGCTGGATAATGATTTCCAGCACCGCAACTATGTTATGGTGGCCACTTCAGACATGCGCGAAACTTTTAAGTTTGAGAACAGGGCCGCGTTTATAAAAAGGGCCGTAAAAATAGCAGCGGGAAGGCAATTGCTATTCAAACTGCACCCAAATGAAAAATTTGAACGCGCCGAAGCCGAGATTCGCAAATATGCACCTGCAAACACATTAATATATCACTCCGGCAATACCGGGCATATGATAGCCAATTGCTGCGAGTTAATAACCCAATATTCAACGGTAGTATATACCGGTATTGCTCTCGGCAAAAAAGTACATTCCTGGTTTGATGTGGAAGAATTAAAACGCCTGGCCCCTGTACAAAATGGCGGTGCTTCCGCAAAAAATATTGCCCAGATATGCAGCAGCTACCTGGAATACGACGGCCCTAAAGAAGAGTTTTTGGCCGATTTTGCCTTTGAGCAGCAAATTATAAAATACCGTGAATTAAAGTATGCCTGATTACACAAACGCATAAATCATATTTATGGCAGATAAAGTAGTAATAGTTGTACAAGCCAGGATGTCGTCGAGCCGGTTACCCGGGAAGGTTATTTTACCTGTTTTAGGTAAAAGCCTTTTATACCGGATGATAGAGCGCCTGCGCATGATCCGCCATGAGGCGCAAATTATTATCGCCACCACCGAAGGTCGCGATGATGACATTATTGAGCAGGAAGCATTGCAAATGAACATCGCCTGCTATCGCGGAAGCCTCAATAATTTACTCGACCGGCACTACCGGGCGGCCGCTCTTATGAACGCCGATATTGTATTAAAGATCCCTTCGGATTGCCCGCTTATTGACCCTCGGATTATTGACCAGGTACTTGATTTTTATTTTGCCGGCAACGGCGATTATGACTATGTAAGCAATCTTCATCCCGCCACCTTTCCGGATGGGAATGATGTAGAAATAATGACCATGGATTGTTTGGAAAAAACATGGAAACTAGCTCAACGTCCGTTAGAGCTGGAACACACAACACCTTATATATGGGAAAATCCCGATAAGTTCAGGATCGGCAATATGATTTGGGAAACGGGCAAGGATTATTCAATGTCGCACCGGTTTACCATCGATTACGAGGCAGATTATCAATTTATAAAACAGGTTTTCCGGGAATTATACACGGTAAACCGCAGCTTTTCGTGTGAAGACATTATAAACCTGCTTGATGAAAAACCGGAGATCTATGCTATAAACGCGCATTACGCCGGGGTAAACTGGTACCGTTATCATTTGGATGATTTAAAAACGATCACTTCGGTTCAAACTAAAGTGACGACCTGATAAATTAAGTTAAGAACCTTGATCAATAATACAATGGAAGCCCTGATTACCCCAACTAAACAACTTGAAGCGGTTGCTTTAAGGGTGCGCGAGCACATTATAAAAATGTCGACCGATGGCGGCTGCTTCGTTGGCGCATCCCTGTCTGCTGCCGATCTTATCGTCTACCTATACTCCGAATTTTTAAATATCCATAAAAACAATCTCGACGATCCCGACAGGGATTATATGTTCCTTTCCAAAGGGCATGATGTGCCTGCATTGTATGGCACTTTCGCCGAGTTGGGGCTATTAGACAAAGAACGTTTAAAAAATCACCTTTCTACTTCCGATCATATTTACTGGCATCCAAATACTCATATTCCGGGTATTGAATTTCACTCCGGTTCGTTGGGTCATTTGCCATCAGTAGCCATAGGTGTTGCTATGGATATAAAAATAAAAGGCGGCACCAACAAGGTAGTATGCATACTTGGTGACGGCGAACTGAATGAAGGCTCATGCTGGGAGGCTGTTTTGGTAGCCAATGCCTATAAGCTCGACAACCTGCTGTTTGTAATTGACCGCAACCAGTTCCAGGCCAACATGTCTACAGAACACCTGATCCCGCTCGAACCGCTGCACGATAAATTTACAGCGTTCGGCGCCGCAGTTAAAAGAATTGACGGGCATAGTTTCGAGGCCCTGCATGAAGCATTTTCAGAATATCCTTTTGAAACAGGGAAGCTAAACGTGGTTATAGCCGATACCGTTCGCGGTAAAGGATTACCAAGCATTGAACGCCGTGCCGACCGGTGGTTCTGCAACTTTAATTCAACTGAAGTTGACAGCCTGCTTAAAGAATTGCATGGCGAACACCAAACTCAACTAACATCAGAAACCTTAGTGGTTAGATAATATGTCCTACGAAGAACTACTTACAGAGATTGCTTTATCAGACGAACGTTTCATCGTTATGACGGCGGAAAACCGCGCATTGGTAAGAAACATCCCGGCAAAATTGGGAAACCGTTTTATCGATACCGGCATCACCGAACAAACCATGATCGGTGCGGCGGCCGGCCTCGCCCTTCGCGGGCGTATACCGGTAGTTCACGCCCTTGCGTCGTTTTTATCGATGCGTGCATTTGAATTTGTGCGCACCGATGCAGGTATACCAGGCCTCCCGGTTAAGTTGAGCAGCTTTATCCCCGGATTTTTGTCGGACGGCAACGGCCCTACACACCAGGCGCTGGAAGATATTGCCTTAATGCGCGGGATCCCAAATATGACGGTATTTGCGCCTGCGGACGAAGACGACCTCGTTAAAATGCTGCCCCAGATATGGAAACATAAAAAACCGTCTTATGTACGTATTAACACCCGCAAAACTGATCATCAGCATACGCCTTTTGAATGGGGTAAGGCCGAGGTAATTGCCGAAGGCGAGGATGCAACCATTTTAACCTATGGATTACTATTTGAACAGGCCCTTATCGCGGTTGAAATTCTAAAAAATGAAGGCATGTCGGTAGGCCTGGTTAACATGCGCAGTCTTAAACCGGTGGATGAATATGCCATACTGCAGGCCACACGGAACAGCAAATTGACCATCACACTCGAAGATCATTTCCTTACGGGAGGGTTATACAGCATAGTAGCCGAAGTATTGCTGAAGCATGGCCTTACCGCAAATGTTTTGCCCTTTGCGCTAAATGACCGTTGGTTCAGGCCATCGCTGTTGCCCGACGTGCTGGAGTACGAGGGCTTCACCGGCAAACAAATAGCCGAAAAAATATTAGGATACAGCACCCGTTTTGTTCAGCCTGATTTTTTAACCCCCCAGTTTTCTGAATAATTGATTATGTCAAATAGTATAAAATTTAACGAACAGTACCCGGATATTATCCAGTCAAACACGTTATATGAACGTGCGCTGAAGGTGCAAAAGCCGGTAACGCAAACACTGGCAAAAGGCCCGGGACAATATACTAATGGTGTTGCACCAAAATATATCCAGCGCGGCAAAGGTTCGCATGTTTGGGACGTTGACGGCAATGAATATATCGACTTTAATTCGGCCATCGGCCCTATCTCGCTGGGTTATGCTTACCCGACGGTTGACTATGCCATTCAAAAACAATTACAGGACGGTATCACCTTTTCGCTGATGCACCCGCTGGAAGTTGAGCTTTCCGAGCTGATCCAACAGGTAATACCAAATGCAGAGGCCGTTAAAATAGCAAAAACCGGTGCGGATGTTTGCTCCGCTGCTATACGTGTTGCCCGGGCCTTTACCGGGCGTGAAAAAGTATTTTGCTGCGGTTACCATGGCTGGCACGATTGGTACATCGGCATCACCAGCCGCAATGCAGGTATCCCGGAGGCTATCCAAAACATGACCTATACGTTTGAGTACAACGATATCGAAGCCATAAAAAAAGCGCTTGATGAAAGCGTTGCGGCGCTCATTTTGGAGCCGTTCATCTTTGAAGTGCCAAAGCCAGGCTTCCTGCAGGAGCTTGCCGAAGTATGCAAAGCAAACGGAACCCTATTGATCTTTGATGAGATGTGGACAGGTTTTCGTATTGCCTTAGGTGGTGCCCAGGAATATTTCAACGTGAAAGCCGACCTGGCGGTGTATTCAAAAGCCTGCGCAAACGGGATGCCCATTGCCTTGCTTACAGGCCGCGCCGATGTAATGCAATTATTCAATTCAGAAGTATTTAGCTATACCACATTTGGCGGCGAAGCATTATCGCTGGCAGCCTGTATCGCTACCATTAATGAACTGCGCGATAAAAATGTGCCCAAATACCTCGATGAAAAAGGCGCTTTGCTAAAAGACGGTTATAATCAAATCGCCATTGAAACAGGCATGGATATTTACACCCGCTGCATCGGTTATAACTGCCGCTCGATGGTGACGTTTATGCCCGAAGCCGGCAATGGTTTGGAAGTGAAAACATTAATGCAGCAGGAAATGATCAAGCGCGGCGTGTTGTGGGCAGGCTTTCATAATATGTGCTTTAGCCATAGTGATGAGGATATCGCCTATACACTTTCTGCTTATCGCGATATAATGCCTTTGATGAAGGAGGCGATACAAAGCGGTAACATCAAGCAATATTTAAAAGGCGAGGTACTGGAAGCAGTTTTCCGTAAAGTGAGTAACTATAATATTAAACCAAAGGTGGTTTAATATTAGTAATTGGATAGTTTGACCAGGCATTGACCAAAGATGCAACCAATGACTTAACGACAAGTGCCCA
>CAZZUU010000063.1:11432-13896 GCA_964657275.1 uncultured Mucilaginibacter sp.
AATGACCAATGACTAATATCTTCTCATTAAAAAACAGAACGGCAATTGTGACAGGTGCATTGGGGCTGCTCGGCAAAAAACATTGCGAGGCACTGGCGCTGGCAGGCGCCAATGTTGTAGTTGCTGATATAAATGAAGGCGAAGCTGAACATTTCGCTGAAAACCTGGGCGAACAACATGGCGGATTAAAAATAGATGTGACTAATGAACGCTCATTAAAAATAGCGCGCGACAAGATATTAACGCGCTATGGAACTATAGATATACTGGTTAATAACGCCGCCATAAACGACATGTTCGAAAATCCGGGAATGGCAAAAGAACTTTCGGCTTTTGAAAACTATCCGCTGGACGCGTTCAAAAAATCGTTGGATGTAAACGTTACCGGAGTGTTTTTGGCTTCGCAGATTTTTGGCGCGGCGATGGCAGAACAGGGCAGCGGCAGTATCATCAACATAGCCTCTACCTACGGAATTGTAGGCCCCGATCAAACCATTTACCGTGATGAATATGGCGAACAAACCTTTTATAAATCGCCGGTGTACCCAGTTACCAAAGGTGCGGTGATCAATTTCACAAGGTTTTTAGCGGCTTACTGGGGTAATAAAGGTGTAAGGGTTAACACCCTTTCGCCGGGTGGCATCGAGAACGGGCAGGATGAATTTTTCATACAAAACTATTCGGCTAAAACCTTGCTCGGCCGTATGGCGAAACCCGTGGATTACCAGGGTGCATTGATTTTTTTAGCGAGCGATGCATCGGCGTATATGACCGGCGCCAACCTCATTGTGGACGGCGGATGGACAGCAATTTAAAACGAAACTTAATCAATTAGGATATGTTAAACGAAAAACTTTCACGCATCAAATTGCTCCTTACGGATTGCGATGGTGTATTAACAGATGGCGGTGTTTACTACGGCGAAAACGGCGAAGAATTTAAAAAATTCGATATCCGCGATGGGATGGGTGTTGAGCGCCTGCGTAACCTGGCTGGTGTAACAACAGGCATTGTTACCGGTGAGTTATCGCCGTCGGTGATCAAACGTGCCGAAAAGTTAAAGATCACCGAGCTTCACCTGGGTGTTAAAGATAAACCGGCAGTGTTTGAGGAAATATTACAGCGGTTAAACTTAAAGGCCGAAGAAGTAGCTTATATTGGCGATGACGTGAACGATCTTGGTATTATGAAACTGGCCGGCCTTTCTGCGTGCCCAGCGAATGCCATTTCATTTGTAAAGGACGTTGCTGATATTGTTTGCGAAGCAAAAGGCGGTGCAGGCTGTTTCAGGGAGTTTGCGGAAATGATCATTGCATCCCATCACGTTGCTAAAGTAAAACGTGCTGAAAATAAAACCATCTATCTTAATACCGGCAAAAAGATCGGCCCGGGAGAACCAAGCTATATCATTGCCGAAATTGGCATCAACCACAACGGCTCGCTCGAAATTGCCAAACAATTGATAGACGAGGCGGTGGCTGCCAAAGCAAGTGCCGTGAAATTTCAGAAACGTACTCCGGAAATTTGTGTGCCGAAAGATCAATGGAACATTATGCGCGATACCCCCTGGGGGCGCATTACTTATATCGATTATAAACGCAAGACCGAATTTGGCATAGCCGAATATGCAACTATCGATCAATACTGCAAGAAACTGGATATAGACTGGTTCGTATCAGCCTGGGATGTAGAAGCAGTTGATTTTATGGAACGTTTTGATACCCCCCTCTATAAACTGGCGTCAGCTTCGCTAACTGATTTTGATTTAATCAGCCGAATATTATTAACCGGTAAACCGTTGATGTTATCTACAGGGATGTCCACCAATAAAGAAATTGAAGCGGCAGTAAACCTGGTGAAGGCATTCGATGAAAACTACCCTTTGTTGATAGCACATGCCACTTCGGCATATCCATGTAAGCCCGAGGAGCTTAATTTAAAAATGATCCAAACGCTCGAATCGAGGTATCCCGGTATCCCGGTTGGTTATTCGGGCCACGAAACGGGTTTGGCTACCACCATCGCCGCAGTATCGTTGGGTGCAACTTTTGTAGAGCGTCATTTCACGCTTGATCGCGCGATGTGGGGATCAGATCATGCAGCTTCGGTTGAACCACAAGGCTTCCAGCGCATGGTTCGTGATATCCGCGATGTTGAAACCGCAACCGGTGATGGAATTAAGAGAGTTTATGAGTCGGAGTTGGGTCCGATGAAGCGATTAAGGGTGAATATAAGCGATGAATATACAGATAAGTCGTTAGTCGAAAGTCTTGAGTACTAAGTCGAGGAACAATTGTGCCGTGGCGGAAATCACCTCACGATTCCACGCAATGGCAATCTCCGACCGCGCCGGTTCATCGATCAACTCTCGGACGCTTACGTTATCGGCGTGATGCAGCGCAATGGATGCAGGTGCAATGGCGACTCCGAGGCCGGCCGCGACGAGCGAAAGCAGTGTATACAT
>CAZZUU010000064.1:0-13832 GCA_964657275.1 uncultured Mucilaginibacter sp.
AGTAATATTTGATGACCGGGCCGATTGGATACCGTTAAGCTTTCAATCGCCTGATAGCGGCACGCTTATTATTTACACGCCAGCAATACCGCAGGATTCGGCTATTTTAAATTATTTTAAAAACAAGGGGTTTGAATTGTTTAAGCGCTCGCAGGTGTTGGGTATTATCAGTAAGGGAATGTTTGCCGTTGCAGTGGCAGGCACGCATGGTAAAACCACCACATCCACCATGATCGCCCATATCCTGAAAGATTCGGGTAAAGATTGTTCGGCTTTCCTTGGCGGGATAGCAACAAACTACAACAGCAATGTGCTGTATGGTAAAAATAATATTGTGGTGGTTGAGGCTGATGAATATGACCGATCCTTCCTCACCCTGCATCCCGATATCGCTATCATTACCTCGATGGATGCCGATCACCTCGACATTTATGGCGATCATTCGCATTTAACGGATTCGTTTAAATTATTTGCTTCGCAAATAAAACCGGGCGGTATACTGATTCATCGTAAAGGGCTGCCATTGGATACCGGTTTTACCTATGCTATTGACGAAGTTGCCGATGCAAGTGCTTCAAACATCCGGATTGAGAACGGCGATTTCTATTTCGACTTTAAAAGCAATAAAGGCACCATCACCGATATAAGAATGGGTATCGCCGGTTTGCATAATATAGAAAACGCCACTGCTGCTATCGAAGCGGCGTTGCTTTTAATTGTTTCGCCGGAGGCTATAAAAAGTGCACTGGGCTCATTTAAAGGGGTTAAACGCCGTTTTGAGTATATCATCAAGAATGATCACCAGGTATACATTGATGATTATGCGCATCACCCGGAAGAATTAAAGGCCGCTATAAGATCTGTTAAAAAATTGTACCCCGGTAAAAAACTGACGGTTATTTTCCAGCCGCATTTATTTACCCGTACACGCGATTTTGCCGATGGGTTTGCCGAAGCGTTAGATCTCGCCGACGAACTGATCATGCTGGATATTTATCCTGCCCGCGAGCTGCCGATAGAAGGCGTGCATGCCGATATGATACTCGACAGGATGAAAATGTGGAATAAGCGCAGATGTGGAAAACAAGAAGCTATCGACGTGGTGAAAAAAGAAAAACCTGCATTACTTTTAACAGTAGGTGCAGGCGATATTGACCAATTGGTTCAACCTTTAAAACAAGTTTTACAGGATGTTTAAGAAACGCATTTGGAAGCACTTATTAGTGGGCTTTGCCTGGGTAGTTAGCCTGGGGGGCTTGGTAGTGCTCATGAGTTTCATTGAGGTAAAAAAGTCGGAAGTGGTTTGTAAAGATGTGAAAGTTTACATCCCCGGTAACCAATATTTTATTGACAGGCAGGAGGTTGACAATATTTTGCAGGTAAACAGCCATGCTTTATTGGGCCACCGGATGGAAGATATCAACATCCACGCATTGGAAAGCAGGCTAAAGGCCAACCCGTTTATTGAGCATGCAAAAATTTATGCTGATATGGATGGCACCATCAATGTAGAGATCAGTCAGCGGGAGCCTATTTTAAGATTGATGAACCGTTTTGAGCAGGATTTCTATGTAGATCAGCATGGATTAAAAATCCCGTTGTCTGCAAACTTTACGGCCCATGTGCTGGTGGCAAACGGGTACATCGACGAGCTTTTTGCAAACCGTGTTGACACCCTGCACACCGCGATAGCGGCAGAGCTGTTTAAAACTGCGGACTACATCAGAAAAGACACGCTTTGGAACGCGCAGATAGCGCAGATATATGTAAATAAAGACCACGAAATGGAGTTGATACCGCGCGTAGGCAACAACAGGATTTTGCTGGGCGATGCAGATTCATTGGATACAAAATTCCATAACCTGCTGGTTTTTTACAAAAAAGCATTGCCGCGGGTTGGATGGGATACCTATAAGGTGATTAATGTAAAATACGCAAACCAGGTTGTGGGTATACGGAATGAAAATTTAAAAAGCGATTCGTTGAAAGCAGCGAAGCACGATTCAACCAAATCAATTAAGGATACCTCCCTGGTAAAGGGAATTAAAAAAGACACGTCTCTAATAAAGAATTAATAATATGGATAAAAGCTCAACTCAGGAAAAAAGTTCGCCAATAGTAGTTGGATTGGACATTGGCACAACTAAAATATGTGCTATTGTTGGCCGCAGGAGCAAAAATGGAAAGATCGAGGTACTCGGTATCGGTAAAGCCGAATCGGCCGGTGTAACGCGTGGTATGGTTTCAAATATCGATAAAACCGTACAGGGCATCGGCCAGGCTGTTGAGATCGCGGGCTCTCAGTCAAATGTGGAGATCAAGGTAGTAAATGTAGGCATAGCGGGCCAGCACATTAAAAGTTTGCAGCACCGTGGGCTTATAACGCGCCGTGATGTACAAACCGAAATATCCCGCAAGGATATTGATAAACTGGTAGAAGACATGTATAACCTGGTAATGCCCCCGGGAGAAGAGATTATCCATGTTTTGCCGCAGGAATTCACCGTTGACAACGAACCGGGGATAAAAGATCCCATAGGGATGGCAGGTGTAAGGCTGGAGGCTAATTTCCATATTATATCCGGGCAGGTAACCGCCATAAAAAATATTGTTAAGTGCGTAAATAAAACCGGCCTGGAGAGCCAGGAACTCATCCTTGAGCCTTTAGCATCGTCTGAATCCGTTTTAAGTGACGAAGAAAAAGAAGCAGGCGTTGTTTTAGTGGATATTGGCGGCGGTACCACAGACGTAGCCATCTTTCATGAAGGCATTATCCGTCATACCGCAGTTATACCATTCGGCGGTAACAGCATTACCGAAGACATCCGCGAAGGCTGTTCTGTAATGCGCAATATTGCAGAACAATTGAAAGTTAGGTTCGGCTCGGCATTAGCTGACGAAAACAAGGAAAATGAGATCGTATGCGTTCCGGGTTTACGTGGCCGCGAACCAAAAGAGATATCTGTAAAAAACCTGGCCTTCGTGATCCAGGCCCGCATGGAAGAGATCATTGAGCATGTGTATTATGAGATCAAATCGTCCGGTTACGAGAAAAAGCTGATCGCCGGTATTGTGATCACAGGCGGTGGTGCGCAGTTAAAACATCTATCGCAGTTGGTTGAATATGTAACCGGGCTTGATTGCCGTGTTGGCTATCCTAATGAGCACCTGGCCAAAAATGAGGTATTACCTAAAAACATATACGAAGAGCTGCAAAGTCCTACGTTTGCGACAGGTATTGGCCTGCTGATAAAAGGTATTCAAAAAATGGAATACAATGACGTAGTGCATACGCCTGCCGAAGTGAAGGTTGAAAAGACCAAATATACCGACGACCGGAAGTTTGGCTTGCTGGGTAAAATACTAGAGAGCGGAAAGAAATTTATAAAAGATGATATTAAAGACGAGGATTTTTTGAAATAAACTATTCTCACTTACAAGAAATTACCGTTAGTGGTTCAAAATTATTCACAACAATCCATTCTTTCCACATATTGACAAATGTGGAAAAAGGTGGTGGAAAAAGTCATAATATTACATTAACGAAATCTTAAGATTCATCATATACATATAACTGAAAATAAGGATTATGCAGTTTGAGATGTTAAAAGAAAAGTCGTCTATCATCAAAGTAATTGGTGTTGGCGGCGGGGGCGGTAACGCGGTAAACCACATGTACAGGCAGGGTATTACCGGCGTTGACTTTATTATTTGTAACACCGATGCCCAGGCATTGGAGTTAAGCCCCATCCCAAACAAGGTGCAGTTGGGCGCAAGCCTTACAGAAGGTATGGGAGCAGGATCAATTCCTGAAGTTGGAAAAAATTCAGCTATTGAAAATATCGATGATATTAAATTAATGCTCGGCACCAATACCAAAATGCTGTTTATAACGGCAGGCATGGGTGGTGGCACGGGTACAGGTGCAAGCCCTATCATTGCCAAAGCTGCAAGGGAAATGGATATCCTTACCGTAGGCATTATAACAACCCCTTTTGCTTTTGAAGGCAAGCGCCGTAAGATGCAGGCCGAAGAAGGAATGGAAGAGTTAAAAAAATATGTTGATTCATTCCTGGTGATCTCAAACGACAGGCTGCGTCAAATATTTGGCAATCTTACCTTGGGATCGGCATTTGCCCAGGCTGACGATATTTTAACCACTGCCGCAAAAGGCATAGCTGAGATTATCACCTTACCCGGTTATATCAACGTCGACTTTAAGGATGTGCGCACGGTAATGAAAGACAGTGGTGTATCCATCATGGGAAGCTGTGCCGCCGAAGGCGAAAATCGTGCTTTAAAAGCAGTTGAAGGGGCATTATCATCACCATTGTTAAAGGATAATGAGATTGAAGGCGCAAGATATATATTGCTCAATATCAGCTCGGGTGATAAAGAAGTAACGATGGATGAAGTAAGCGTTATTACTGATTTTATCCAGGAAGAAGCTGGCCTTGCTGCTGATTTGATCTGGGGTAACTGTAAAGACGAAACTTTAGGAGATAAAATATCCGTTACCATTATTGCAACCGGCTTCCAAACCAAAGACGAGCGCGAGAAAGAGCAAAGCACGAAAAAGATCGTGTCGATGCTTGTGCCTGAAGCCGCGCCGTTAATTAAACCGGTAAATGAATTTATAACACCTGTTAAAGCTGAAGTTGAAACAGATCTCTATATAAAAGGAAAGGACGAGGCTAAACAAACAGGCTTATTCGATCTTTTCGGTACGCGCACCGCAGAAGATAGCGGGGTTGTAAAACATCAGTGGGAAGCAGAGGAATCTGCCGATATTGAAAATGAGGCTATTGAAACACCCGAAATGACTTTTAAGGTTACAGAATCAGTAATGAGCTTTGAACCTGTTATGCAGGAAAGACAGCCTGAGCCAGAACCTGAACCCGAAGTTATAGCAGGTGCCGATGATCATAAAACAAACGAATCTATCGAGGAGCAATTACGCAAATCGCGCGAGCGCATTATGCGGTTAAAAGATTTGAGCATGAAGCTTCGTGCAGGAAATATACAGGAAATGGAAAATGTACCTGCTTATAAACGCAAGGAAATTGCCCTACAGCAAACACCCGCTTCCGACGAAAGTGAAATATCCCGGTTTTCGTTATTGCCGGACAACGAAGGAAATACAGAAATAAGGAATAATAATTCTTTCTTACATGATAATGTGGATTAATGGTTAGTTAATCAGAGGTTGGGGATTAGAGATTAGTTTTTCAGTTTGGTGATTTAGGAAAACTCTTAATTTCGTAATAAAAACAAAACCTCGCAAATGTGAGGTTTTTGTTTTTTAGATATCGCGATAGTGGTTGTCCTAATGCTTAAATAATTAATCTCTAATCTCCATTCGCTAATCTCTAATTATAGCCTATTATAAATAGTAATAATGGTTGTTACTGCCCGTTTTAAGGGATATATTTGTATTTTTAAACATTACTGATACCGGTTTGGACATATTCGATAAAATATCTAAAAGCATGGGCGGTCCGCTTGGGCAGCATCAAAAGTGGTCGCACGGTTATTTTTCATTCCCAAAACTTGAGGGAGAAATTGGCCCGCACATGCAATTTAACGGCAAAGAACATTTGATTTGGAGCCTTAATAACTATCTGGGGCTGGCAAATCACCCTGAAGTAAGAGAGGCCGATGCAAAAGCTGCAGCCGATTATGGCATGGCTTACCCAATGGGCGCCCGCATGATGTCGGGAAATTCTATACACCACGAAGAACTTGAAAACAACCTGGCCGCATTTGTAGGCAAAGAGGACGCGTTTTTATTAAATTACGGTTACCAGGGGATGCTTTCAATCATCGATTCGCTGGTTGACCGTAACGACGTTATTGTTTACGATGCTGAGTCGCATGCCTGTATTATAGACGGGCTGAGGCTGCACATGGGCAAACGTTTCGTATATCAGCATAATGACCTAAAAAGCTGCGAAAAACAACTGGAACGGGCTACAAAGCTGTCTGAACAGACAGGCGGAGGTATACTACTGATAACCGAGGGGGTTTTCGGGATGTCGGGAGCACAAGGAAAGCTAAAAGAAATCGTAACGCTAAAAGAGAAATTCAATTTTCGGATATTGGTTGATGACGCGCACGGCTTTGGCACGATGGGCAAAACAGGCGCAGGTACACACGAGGCGCAGGATTGCGTTGATGATATCGATGTTTATTTCGGCACGTTTGCCAAATCAATGGCCGGTATAGGTGGTTTTGTGGCTGCAAATAAAGAGATTGTTGATTACCTGAGGTATAATATGCGCTCGCAAATTTTTGCAAAAGCATTGCCTATGCCTATGGTAATCGGTTTAAAAAAACGCTTTGAGTTACTGAAATCGAAACCCGAATTGCGTGAAAAGCTTTGGGAAATTTCAACTGCACTACAAAACGGGTTAAAAGAAAGGGGCTTTAATTTGGGTGTTACCAATACCATGGTTACGCCTGTTTTTTTAGAGGGTAACTTAACCGAGGCCACAGCCTTAACCCGCGACCTACGGGAGAATTATAGCATTTTCTGCTCTATAGTTATATATCCGGTTATACCAAAAGGATTGATCCTGTTGCGACTGATTCCTACAGCCGCCCATTCAATAGAAGATGTACAACGTACGCTGGATGCTTACAGCGAGATGGCCAGAAAACTTAAAGATGGCTATTACAAAAAGAATAAATTGGAGATAGCGTAAAGCGATTTCTATCTTTCGTAAAAAGCCCTTTGGTTTGCTAAAGGGCTTTTTTAATATTATTTCTTCCGGTTGCTACCAATCTGCTAAGATTGGCATATATTATTGAAATAATCTTTTTTGCCTGATGGCGATTGTGTTTCTAAACAAAAGCGTACATAACAGCTTTATTATAAATAAATTACCAATCAAACCCCGGTTAACATCAATTGTCAAAATAAAATTAAAAAAAAATCAACAAGTATTATTGTTGCGTATTTAGAAAAAGATCAAATTATATTGAAAATAATAATATCTGTTGATAATTCAAATACGATATTTTTCTTTGATTTTTAAACCGGCAATTTATTTGTTTTAATTATTAGCCAATTTTTAATTGAAATACTGTAATTATAATGCAATACTACCTGAGTATATAATATGTGCTGTGTCAATGCCATATTATTTAATAAATTTCCTGCATATTTAAAGTCCTCAAAAGGCCCGGCAAAGGCCTTTATGAACGTTATTTTTTATGCTTCAAAAATTTTTATTTTAGAAAAAACATTTTAGATTAGCTTTATAAAACAATAAACCTCAATATTTTTAAAAAGGAGTAACTGAAAATGAAAAAATTTACTGAAGTAAAAGAACTTGTTGCGTCGTTAGAAGCTGATGCCGACAAATTTTACAACAAAGGTAACAGCGCGGCTGGAACCCGCGTTCGCAAAGGTATGCAGGACCTTAAAAACTTGGCACAATCTATCCGTCTTGAAGTTCAGGAGGCGAAAAACAAAGCCTAGAAAGTAAGATAAAAACCTAATCTTATTTCATAAAAAGCCCAGCGGAAAACCCGGTGGGTTTTTTATTGCACCAGCTTTCCTGCGGTTTCAATTTTTCCAACCAATTCGGCAATGCGGCCCGCAATGGGCTTGCTTACATTCACAAGAGGCAGGCGCAAGGTATCGCCGCAAATCCCCAGCGTTTTTAACGCGCTTTTAACGCCGGCCGGGCTGCCTTCAACAAACATCAGCCTGGTAAAATCAATTAATTGAGAATGAATTTTTTGGGCAGCTTTAAAATCGCCGGCAAGGCAAAGACGTACCATTTCGGAGGTTTGGTGCGGCAATGCATTTCCAATAACCGATATAACCCCCACTGCACCTAGCGCTATCATTGGCAGTGTAATCGGGTCGTCGCCCGATATCACCAAAAATGATGACGGTTTATCGCGCATAATTTGATTAATCTGGTCAAAATTACCAGATGCTTCTTTAACACCGATTATATTTTTAAAATCAGCGGCCAGCCTGGTTATCGTTTCAGCATTGATATTGCTGCCGGTACGGCTGGGAACGTTATATAAAATTATAGGGAGCGTTGAATTTTCGGCAATAGCCTTATAATGCTGGTAAATACCTTCCTGTGTAGGTTTATTATAATGCGGACTTGCTGATAATATGGCATCGTAGCCCGTAGTGTCAAACTGTTTCACTTGTTCAACAACTTCCATCGTGTTGTTACCGCCAATACCGGCTACAAGCGCAACACGATTATGTACTGCATTGGCCGTAAATGCCCAAACCTCTTTTCGCTCTTTGTTGGTCAACGTCGCGCTCTCGCCGGTTGTTCCCAATGATACGATGTAATCTATACCTCCATCAATTAAATGGTTAATAACCATACCCAACCCATCATAGTCAACCTGCCCGTCAGCCCGAAAAGGTGTTACAATAGCAACGCCTGTCCCATAAAATCTATTCATCTCGCTTATTAAAAACGCTAATATAACAATAGTTCATAGTTGATGGATCATAGTTCATGGTATTTTGACAAAAAAGGTTTATTGGTCATTGGTGAAAATTGGTAAAGCAACTGTTTGTTTGCATCAAATAAAAAAATGCGATAATTTTTAAGCGGAATGCAGTCTTCCGGCTATGAACCATGACCCATCAACCGCTAAAAGCTCAAACCCAGCCGGAGCGCTGAATTTGTTTTGCTGCCGCTGTTGATTGAAAAACCATACATGGCCCTGAAGCCGAGATATTGCAGACCAAAACCAAACTCGGCGTAATTTTTTAATGCAGGTGTAGTTAAATAATTAATATCCACAATTTCCTGCAGTTTAAGTTTCCTGATCAATGGTATTTTATTGGTGATAAAGCCCGAAAAATTATGTTCAAGGTGCCCCTCAATATATTCAGTATAGGTGCTGTACGTATAATAATTCAGCAGCAAAAAGCTATTGATACCTGATTTGTAAAACAGTACCTCATTGCCCGAAAATTGCTGATAATCGGGATAAAAAAGTTTATTGTTGTTTAAGAATTTACCTGCGCTTATATAAAATGAAGTCCGCCCCAATACGCCTGCGTCTATATTTGATTTAGAAATATCTACGGAAAGTAAGTCGTAATCAACATCTGATCCTAATAGATTTTTTACGCCTTTTGTAAAATTTAAGCCGATGGTGGGATAGGGGGATGGTAAATATCGCTTGCCATCAGGATAGGTTTCGTATTTATCGCTGAAATCATAGGTCGTACGGAAATTGAGCTTGAACGATTGATTTTGCGGGAACAACGGAATATCCTGGGTTGGTATAAAAGGGCTATTTGACGTATAGCTCCTGTTCCCGGGATTAAAGAAACTAAATGAGGACGAATTAGGCAGCCAGGTACGGTTGGCCCATTCAGCAACTAAACCGGCCAGCCACCCTCCCGTTATCCGCGTGGACAATCCTGCAGATAAAAACTGTTTTTGATAAAGTTTTTCATAATTCTGCCGCTCGAATAAACTATATACGGAATTAACAAATGACGAGATAGGCGCGTGATTATTCAAATCCAATACATCTGAACCGGCCTTTAAGTCGATGATAAAAGGGCCCGAAGGTATAGTCGCAATTATATCGCCATTCGGGCGATGGTCAGCAAACCCATAGCCTATTTTTGCAGCCACAAACAGGTAGCGGTTATTTAGGCTATCGGTTTGTTTACTGAACGATGCCCCGTAATTAAACCTGAAACCCTGCACCGTGTTAAATCCCACCGAAGTGAGCAGCGGGTCGAGGTTATAATACTCGTGCGCATACCTGTCACGATGATGGTATCCTCCCCATAGCAAACTGCCGGGCTTAAATTTGTTATTTACCTTATCCAGCGAATCGAGGTAAGGTTTTGACTCCCGTTTTTTTGCCAGTACTGCTTTGTTTTTATAATCGGTTTTCTCCTCGGCGGTTAGCGGAATAGGGCGTTCGTGCTCCCAAAAAGTTGAATCTTTTTTATTAACGCCTTTTGATATCCGTAACACTTCCGCGAAATCCTTTTTGTTAAAGGATGGGTTAAGGTCATAATCCTTGTAAACAGAGATGTAATAACCACCGATCTTAAAGCCAAATATGCCCCCGGTAAAATCAAATTTTATGGCCGATGGCATCCACACCTGCTCGCTAACCGGTAAAAATTGCTCATTTACGCGCAGTGTATCTACAAAATTGATATTCTGCTGTTTCGTGATAAACAGGTCGAGCCCGTAAATGCGCCAGCTATCTTCCAATATGTAGATGTATCCCTGGAAACAGGCGTCATACCCTCGCCTCGGAATCACCTGTATCTTATTAACGGTTTCACCATTCTCCACCGACGTGCCCAGCAATTTGTATTTATAATAAAACAGCGCATTATCGGCAATTGGAGATACGAGCGGCCGGTTGCTTAGGCCATTCCAATCCTGGATATTTTCGTAAAAATTGACTTTTACATCCGAGGCCCGGTTATAGCTAAAGGCCCGGTTACTGCCCGAAACCTTGGAAGAGATCATTTCCTCGTGCACATTATCGGGCCGTAAAAAACTCAATTTCGATTCAGATTCCGACAGGTAAACTATGCCGCGCCGGTTGGAGTCGAGCCCCGCTTCGCGGGTGGCCTTTTGAACATCAAAGCCCATGAATTTTTTAGGGGCGGCCAATAATTTTTGCAGACCCTTGATATAAACTTCGCAGGTATAGGCGTTCACTTCGTTAAGGTGCGCCTTTCGCTTTTTTATGGCCTTACGGATAATTGCATACGCCGGGTCTTCACCGCCGGAGCGGATAACCACATCCTTTAATTGGTAGGTTTCTGATTTTAAAACAACGTTGATTTGCTGATTGCCGGTTAATTCAACCCTCCGGCTTTCCTGTTTGTAGCCTACCGCCTTGTATTGCACGTCATAAGTTCCGGCTTTTAGCTGTAAAACGTATTCGCCTTCGCTGTTTGCAGACGTGCCTTTGGTGGTATTTTTAATATAAATACTTGCAAACGGGATTGCCTTGTTGTTTTCGTCGGTGATTTTACCGGTAATTTGCTGGGAAAATAAACGGCTGCTTATCAGTAAAAAGAGGAAACAAGTACAGGTTAATTTCATTCAGCAAATGTTTATGCTAAGATGAATTTTATTTGGGAGTGTTACAGGGCGCTTTCTGTTAATTATTGTTAAAGACACGATGTTCATATCATCCAAATCACGAGTCGCCATTGTGCACTTACCTTGACTACAGACTCAAGCAAGCCTGTGCGGATACTTGCCAGGATGGAGGCAATTCGCAATGGTGCTAAAATGGAACTGACCCAGGAAAGTCTTGGGCACCACAGTTCGTCTAATACACAAAATTATTGGGCCGGTTTTAAGGATGACGTTAAGCAGGAGATTGCGGATAAACTCAAGCATTTCGCATAATTAGTAAGCTGCGGATTATATCGGAAAGATATTTTCCCCAAAAAAAAGTTTTTTCCAAAATCTGGAATGGTGAATATAGCCACCAAAGTCCAATCGCCTTATAATCAACAAGTTGATTTAATGGCATGTCGTTGGTAGGTTGGTTTGTTATAAAAATCACCAAGATGATAAAAAAAGGACTTGTAATGATCTGGCTGCTTCTGTTGTTTTCTGCGGCAGGGGCATTGTTCTGGTACAATGACTGGCGTTACCAATTGCCAACACCGGTTCCTGAAAATTACCGGCCTGTGAGCATCGGCAAGATCATTTCACTGGGAGGCGCATTCACTTCCTCTCCCGGTAAGCCAGTCTTCCTTCATTTTTTTAACCCGGATTGTCCTTGCTCCCGTTTCAATATGGCACATTTTAAATCGCTGGTCCGGCAATATGGCACCCGGGTAGATTTTGTCATTGTGGTTATAAGTCATAAAGTGTTTACAGTTCAGGATATCCAGGATAAATTTGACGTCCGCCTGCCGGTTTTATTTGACGCTTCACTCGCTACTGCCTGCGGAGTTTATTCCACCCCACAGGCAGTCATCCTTGACGGGCGGCACAGTTTATATTATCGCGGGAATTATAACAGTAGTCGCTATTGCAGCGATGAAAAAACCAGTTATGCTAAAATTGCGTTGCGAGAGTTCCTGAATGAGCAGCCAAAAGTTGCCTTCAACCCGCTGGCCCTGAAAGCTTATGGCTGTAGCCTGCCTGGCTGCAGCAAATAAATTACAACTATTTCAAAAGAAAAAATATGGAAGTTCGCATTGCCCCACACCCTAACCCTACCTTAGTTTTGGCCTCCGGTGTTAAAACACTGTCAGACCGTTTAATGAATTACTTTCTGGCCGCTTATTTTGTGCTTGGGCTGGCGTTCGCATCATTTTATGACACCTGGCTAATCGCTTTTGGCATCGGAGGGCTTTCGCTGTTGGCGTATTATTCGGCGAAACTTTTTTTGCCCGGTTCTGACCTCTATCAATATGTTTTGAGCGCTGTACTTGGTGTTTTTATGGCGCAGTTTATTTACCAGATGCATGGGCTTTTTGAAATGCATTTTTTTGCATTTATCGGCAGTGCCGTTCTCATCACCTACCAGAAATGGAAACTTCAGCTACCTATGGTAATTGTGGTGCTGGTTCACCACGCGCTCTTTGGTTATTTGCAGAACACCGGCCTTACCAAAATATATTTTACAAAGCTCGATTATTTTGATTTTCAAACTTTCGTGATTCACATCCTGTTAGCGGCCGTTATTTTTTTTATCTGCGGATTATGGAGTTATTTGCTGGAGAAATACAGCGCCCTGGGAGTCCGCCAGGCTCTGGAAATGGCAGACCTGCAAAAAGAGGCCCAGCTATCCCTTGAACGGAAACGCAACGAGGAGGTATTGAAAAATACCAATGAACAGCTTCGCTTAGTTAACGCGGAATTGGAAAAAGCCCGTCAGGCGGCTGATCAAGCTAACGAGGCTAAAAGTATTTTCCTGGCCACAATGAGCCACGAGATCCGCACACCTATGAACGGCGTAATCGGGATGGCGGCTTTGCTAAGGGAAAGTGAGCTGACGGACGAGCAGCGGATGTTTTCGGAAACTATCACGACCTGCGGTGATGCGCTGCTGAACGTTATCAATGACATCCTGGATTTCTCCAAGATCGAATCTGGAAACCTGGAATTGGAAAGCGGGGATTTTGACTTGCGACAGTGCATCGAGGATGTTTTGGATGTTTTTGGCACGCGGGCTGCAAAGATTGGTCTCGATTTGGTTTATCAGATTGATGAAGATGTACCCCTGCAAATTGTGGGCGATCAACTGCGGTTGCGGCAGGTGCTGATCAACCTGGTAGGAAATGCCATGAAATTTACCGAACACGGAGAGGTTTGCGTGGGTGTACACCTCGCAGAAACCGGCCAGGGCGGCATCCTGGAATTGAAGTTTACCGTACGTGATACCGGAATCGGCATCCACGCTGATAAACTGACCCGGCTTTTTAAAGCTTTCTCGCAAGTAGATTCTTCCACCACCCGTAAATACGGCGGCACCGGCCTGGGCCTGGCAATCTCTGAAAAGCTGGTGCGTTTCATGGGGGGGGAGATCAGCGTTATCAGCGAACCTAACCTGGGGTCGACCTTTTCATTCACCGTAAGCACCAGGGCCGGTACTAGTATTCTGGTGCCTTATACCTATTACAGCATGGCCGAACAGGCTGGGAAAAAAGTGATGATCGTCGATGACAACTCAACCAACCTAATGATCCTGAACCGACAATTCGAATACTGGCATTTAATGCCTGTACTGGCAAGTTCGGGAGAGGAAGCATTGTCAATTCTTGACACCGGTCAACCAATTGACCTAATCATTACGGACATGCAGATGCCGGGGATGGATATGCC
>CAZZUU010000065.1:0-13704 GCA_964657275.1 uncultured Mucilaginibacter sp.
AGTAGTGAAAATTAGTTTTTATTCATATTGATGTATAAATCCTCCACTTTTTTGCGGGCCCATTCTGTTTTGCGGAGGAATTTTAGGCTCGATTTGACGCTTGGATCTTCTAAAAAACAATTTATACGAATGCGGTAGCCCAACTCGGGCCAGCCGTAATGCGCTACCAGCTGGTTCAAAATCATCTCTAAAGTTTTGCCATGGAGCGGGTTATTGGCTTGCTGCTGCATATCGCAAAAGTAATATAAATGCATTTGTCCATTAACCTTGATTTGAAGAATAGTGGTATATTACTTTTCAGAAGGGTTCTTTTTCTGCAGCAAGAGTTTTTCAACCAACTTTGTTAACCGTTCGGTTTTGGTTTTCTGCTGTTTAGCAGATAATATCCATACCACATACTCTTTTTTATTTGAAAATGACAGCGACTGATAAAATGCCATCGCATTTGACGAACGGCTTAAAATTTCGTGCATTTCAGGCGGCAAATGAATCCGTTTGTTTATAACATCAATAAAGGCGGCGTGCTCATTCTTCTTCACCTCCTCGTTACAGAAGTCAGATAATTTCGACAGTCCCTGTGGCTTTAGACGTATTGCCGTCCACGTTTTATCAATACTTGCAGCGGCAACCGTTCGTAATCCATATTTGGCGGGTTCGTCCCAACTTCCCATCATTTCGAGATCGGATAGAATACCGGAACTCTTTTTTGGATAAGTTATCCACAATATCATATCGGGTTTTAATAAGGCTTCAATGTCCTTTAGCCCGGCAATCAGTTTATTGCTGTTAAGGGCAAATAATAGTATACCATCAACCGGTATATCCGGGCTAAATACAGTTTTTACGCCATCAGGCAATGGTTCCAATATTGCCGGGTAATTTGCAGGCGCATTATAAAACAGCCATTTTTGACCGGGTTTAATATGAAGCTTTTTAACAACGGCGTTCGTTTCATCCATCGGTGTTGAATTTTAATATTCAATTAAAACTGGGAGGTATTTATCTTTGCAAACAAAAATACAGGTTATTAAACACATGTAAAATATATTGTGCCGTTAACCTGTGAGCAATGAATGAAGTACGGGGATTTCGACCAAAGAAAAACAGCTTTTATTTTTGAATTAGACAATGTAATTTATCCCGAAAAGGATTATTTATTCCAGGTTTATTATCTATTTGCCAGCTTGCTAGAATATACAGAATTAATAGACGCAAAAAAGGCAACAGATTTTTTAGTAACTACGTATACAACCGAAGGGAAGGAATTTGTTTTTGACCGGCTAAAAGAGAAGTTTAATATTGATGAAAAACACCGTCAAAACTTAAATAACCTTTTACTAACGGTTAAACTTCCGCTTAAATTATTGATCTATAAAAATATTCTGGACTTGTTGCAGGAAATTATCGTCGACAGAAAGAAACTGTTTATTGTAACTAATGGCAATCCCGCACAACAACTTAATAAAATTAAACAAACAGAATGGCATGGGCTGGAGCCCTATTTGATCTGCTATTTTGCTGAAGAAATACGGGCTAAGCCCGAACCAGACGTTATCGACCTGTTGATAAAGGATCATAACTTACAAAGGCGTGAAATGATAATAATTGGAAACTCGGATACGGACCTGCTTTGTGCAGAAACGAGCGGAATAGATTACGTAAACGTAAATGATATAATATAAAGTATTAAACAACATTAATTTTCTAATTTCGTTACTAATAGTTAATACACTGATATGAAAAAAATATTTTACCTGTTTGTCATACTTTCAGCCGGCTTAGTGTCGTCTTGTAAAAAGAGCAGTACTAAACCTGCCACAACACTGGATAAGATCAAAGATTCGGTTTATTTATATGCACAGGAAGATTATTTGTGGAATACTTCTTTACCAAGTTTTAATGCGTTTAACCCAACTTCCTTCAGCAATGCGGAAGATTTGACGGCTTTAACTAACGAAGTTAACGCCATGTCGCAATATGCTATAAATCCTGTAACCGGTTTACCTTATGAATACTATCCGCCCGATCCGGGGCAGGCTAAGTACTCTTTTATAGACAACGGTACGGTTTCGGCTGAGTTAAACGGTAATCGCGGGGATTTTGGGTTTAATCTGGAATATAATACGGTTAGTGACCTGCGCATAAAGTATGTTTATGCAGGTTCGCCTGCCGGTTTAGCAGGCATCAAACGCGGCGATCAGATCACTAGTATAAACGGCAACACCAGCCTTTCATACGATGCACCGGGGCACGGCACAGGAACCAGCACAAACCTCAATTTTGTTATTAATGCCTATTCAAACAGTAATACCATTACCATGGTAGTTAATAAAGCCAATGGCACTTCTGTCACTGTAAACCTGGCAATTGCTAACTACCAGGTTAATCCGGTATTGAAGGATACGGTGTACAATACAGGTAACGGTCACGTGGTGGGCTATATCGTGTTTAACAGTTTTACCTCAGATACCAATGCTGATCCGGTGCTGGATGCAGCATTCAACTATTTCACCGCCCAGGGCGTTACTGATTTGGTAGTTGATTTGCGCTATAATGGAGGGGGCTATGTTTCCACTGCTGAGTACCTTGACAATTTAATTGTTCCGGCATCCGCCAGCGGCTCATTAATGTACAATACCTATTATAATTCTAATCTGGTTAGCGGAAAAGATCCTTTGCTGAAAAACCAAGTTCGTAAAAACCCAAATGGTAGCGGTGATTTTAATTATGCTCAAATTGACTTTTCCGTAGCAGCACAAGCTGTTAATTTTGCAAAAAAAGGTTCATTAAATGTTAACCGTGTGTTTTTCATCATGACAGGATCGACTGCATCTGCAAGCGAGCTGACAATAAATAACCTGCGCCCAAAAATGGATGTACAATTTGTTGGCAAAACCAGTTACGGAAAACCTGTGGGCTTTTTTGATATCGATATCAACAAATATCAAATGTACATACCCGAGTTTTCAACTAAGAACTCTGCCGGACAAGGCGATTATTACACCGGTATGGTACCTGATTCAACAGGTTATCCCGGCGTAAATGATTATGATGATCCAACAAAAGATTTTGGCGATCCAACGGAGGTATTACTCGCACACATATTAAGCTTTGTAAACACAGGCACATATGCTATTCAAAACCCCGTTATACAAAGCGTTCAAACAACAAGGGCACGCAGCTTCTCTTCAAATGAGGCCCGCAAATCAGAATTATTGCTGAACGGCAATAAATTCAACGGCATGATAAACAATAAGGTTTTGAAACGAAAGCCGTAATAACAGATAAAAGCTAAAAACAGAAAGCCCAAAGCGAAGGAGTTAAAACTTTTGCTTTAGGCTTTTTGTTTAATCAGCCAGCTCCCTCATATCAACCGGAACTACTCTCGATACTCCCTGTTCAACCATGGTAACTCCATAAATAATGTCGGTGCTGGCAATGGTTCGCTTGTTGTGTGAGATGATGATGAATTGGGATTCCTTTGAAAACTCACGTATGATATTGTTGAACTTATCTATATTAGTATCATCCAGCGGTGCGTCTACCTCATCGAAAATACAAAATGGCGCTGGTTTCAGCAGGTAAAGTGAAAAGAGGATCGCTGTGGCGGTTAACGTCTTTTCGCCACCTGAAAGCTGGTTGATTGATAAAGGTCTTTTGCCCTTCGGCTTTGCAATAATATCAATATCTGATTCTAATGGATGCAACGGATCGGTCAGGATCAGGTCACAGGAGTCTTCTTCATTAAATAACGACCGAAAAACCTTTATAAAATTTTCACGAACGCTGGTAAACGAAGCCATAAACTTTTCGCGTGCAGTATCGTCAATTTCCTGTATGGTTGCCAATAATGAACTTTTTGCATCGGCTAGGTCTTTTTTCTGCTCCTGTATAAAGGTGTAACGCTCATTCATCTCGTTATAAGCCTCAACCGCCAGTGGGTTTATCGCGCCAAAATCATCCAGTTGCCTTTTTAGCTTTTCGGTTTTTTCGCGCAGTTCCCCTTCACTCTCACCATCTGTAACGGCTGTTTCGGGTAGCTCGCGGATGTCAACGTTAAATTCGACCGATAATCTTTCCTTTAAAGCATTGAGCTCCAGTTTAAGATTATTGCGTTCGTCTTTCAGTTCATTCTCGATAACTTCAGCGTTGTCTTTTTTGCGGCGCAGGGCGGTTATCTCAGCTTCAGTAGCATTTATTATTCCGCGCCATTCGTAGTGCTCCTGTTCTGCTTGTTGGGTAGCTTTTTCCAGCTCATCCTTTTGTGCATACATTTGTAACAGGTCGTCGTCAGAATTATCCGACTGTTTTAAATTTTCATGGATGGCTATTTTTACCTTTTCAAGCTCTTCGTTGTTTTGTTTGATCCGGCCGTCCAATGTTTCCTGCTGGGCCTTTCTATAGTCCAGATCCTTTAGTAGGCCCGAAACCTTGTTTTGCTGTTGATGAAAACGGATATTTTCCTGATTATAGGCATTTGATTGTGCCGAAACCTGTTCATTCAGTTCATTGAATGCCGATTGCCGGACAGCAAGTAAATCAACCTGTACTTGTTTTTTAATTCTTATTTCTTCCAGCAATGGCTGCAGGGCAATCATTTCGTTGTTTATGCTTTCTATTTTTTTTGCGATATCGCCCTTACGGTTAATGCTATTTTCAATAAAAGCCTGGTATTGCTCCTGCCTGGTTTTAATGGTTACCAGTTCTGTATTTAATTTGTTCAGGTCCTGCTGCTTCAGTTTTATTTCGGAGGCTTTCGCCGATGACCGTAGGGCAGCCGTTTTATCATGCAATATCTCGAACCGGCTTTTAAGATCGGTTAATTCTATTTCAATCAGCTTTATCACCTTCAACAGTGCTTCGAGATTCTTAGCACGACCTATCCGCTTGCCTTCAAACAGCCCTACCGAACCACCGGCCATAGCATGTTTTGATTTATTAAACTTCCCGCTTTTGCCTAATAAAACAACACCTTCGGGGAGTTTGGCGTTATTCAGCGTATGTTCGGTTCCATCATCAACCAGGTAAACATTTTTAAGCAAATGGTCGCACAGCGGCTGATAATGTTTTTCAACTTCAACAACATTTAAAGCAGGTATAGCTCCGTTTTTTTCTAAGTCTGCAACATCCGCCTTTAATAATTTAGAAGATTCTGAATCCTCATAATTATTCAATACAAAAAACTGCGCCCGCCCGCGTGACGAGGTACTTAACAGGTTAATGGCCCTTATCGCCTCATCATAAGTATCAACCACATAATGGTTCATCAACGGCTCCAGGTAATTTTCTATAGCTACGCGATAAGCTTCACGGCAAAAAAGAATATCGCTGAATAGCGGCGCGTTTTTTGACCATTCCGTATTTTTCTTTAAAAAGCGGATAGATTCAGGGAAACCTTCCAGGTTATCGACCAGGCTTTTAGTAAGGTTATATTCATTTTGTTTTGCATCGAGTTTGCGGCTTTCGGTAATTATAGTTTCCTGGATACCTGTAAGCTCTTTTTCAGTTGAGATGATTTGCTTTTGCACCCTATCTTCATGCTCAACCATTGCCTGGTATTCGGTCTCAGCAGCCTCAACGCGGCTTTGCAAACCGGCCACCATTTCGTTAAACTGTGAAAGCTCCGCCTCTTTGTTGCTGGTATCCTCCATATTGCGCTGACCTTCCTGTTCAAGCGCTTGCTGTTGTATTTTTAATATGTCAATATCCTTCTCGGCTTTGTAAGCCTGGTTTTGAAGCCCGGTATTAACATTTGTCAGTTCGCTCAATTCCGTTCGCGCTGTTGATTGTTTCAGGCGCAATTCATCTACTGCACCCTTTAACTCAGCTACCTGTAACTGAACGGTCTGCAGGTTTTTATCTTCCTGCTCTTTTTCTTCCGATAAGCGTTTCAGGTTATAAAGTACGTGGTTCAGCTGGGTCTTATCTCGTTCCAGTTCATCAGTTATACGGGCTTCTTTGTCCTGTTGAAATTTTAACTGTTCGTTTTTTATCTTCTTTTCACTTTCGTATGCCCTTATTTTTGCAACGTAATCGTTCGTCGTTTTTTGCTGGAGCGACAGGTTTTTCTCTTTCGTCAGGCTATCCAGTTTTTGCTGTTCGACCACCGCTTCCAAAGTATCTATTTGTGATACGATGCCTGATTTTTCTTCTTTATGCTTTTGCTCCTGCTCTTCAATCTTACCCAACGATTCGCTGAATGAAACTATCCGGAACGAAGCGAGCATAATACTAAGCGTTTTATATTGCTCTTTAATGCGGTAATACCGTTCCGTCTTTTTTGCCTGGTTCTCCAGCGTTTTCAGGTTCTTTTCTATCTCGAAAAGCAGGTCCTCTACCCTTTCAAGATCAGCCTCGGTGTCTTTTAATTTACTGAATGTCTGCTTTTTACGGAGTTTATATTTAGATATCCCTGATGCCTCTTCAAACAAATTACGGCGTGAGCCCTCTTTGTTTGTTATAATCTCATCGATCATTTTCAGCTCGATGATGGAATACGAATCGGCTCCGATGCCCGTATCTAAAAACAGGTCGGTAATATCTTTTAGCCGGCATTGCACATCATTCAGCCGGTACTCGCTTTCGCCTGAGCGGTAAAGCCTGCGGGTTAGCGTTACTTGCGAAAAATCGGTGGGCAGTATGTTTTTGGTATTGTCGAAAGTCAATGAAACTTCAGCAAGGTTGGCCGCCTTACGGCTTTTGGTACCATTGAAGATTACGTTGTCCATTTTATCGGAACGCAGCATGCGGGTGCTTTGCTCGCCCAGCACCCAGCGTATACCATCGACCACGTTTGATTTACCGCAGCCATTAGGGCCCACAATGGCTGTAACACCCTCATTAAAGTTGATGGTGATCTTGTCGCCGAAGCTCTTAAAGCCCTTGATTTCTAACCGGGTAAGCTGCATTTATTAATTGTGGTTCATCAAAAATCCGAACCTTCAAAGTAATTATAAAAAAATGATTTTTTAAACTTTATTTACCGGGGAAGGATTTGAGGCGGGTGAAAGGTTAAAGGCGAAAGGTAAAAGGTTAGGGCCATTCAAATTGACAATTATTACTGCTATTTTTGAAGGTGTAGAAACACAATAAAATTGAAAGAGAAAAGTTATAGCTATTTATGTATAAGCCCCTATTCATATTTATATTTTGTTTGATCGCTTGCGTAACAGCACGAGCTCAAAAATGGCTTCCCGGCCATTTTACCGATGTAAAGGGCAATAAAGAAACCGGGCTCATCAGGATCAACCCTTCGGGCAGGGCCCCTATAAAAAACGAATCGTTTATTGAGTTTAAGGAAGATGCCAAAACTGAGCCCTTTAAACTAAGTGCCAGCGACCTTAAATCTTTTGTGGTTGGTCGTGATAGTTTTGTGGTAGCTCACGCGCCCGGAAATGAAAACTGGGCGAAGAAGGACTATGATTTTGTGAAGGTAGCCGTTGATGAAGACATTAAGCTTTACGAGGCCCATGTGGCAGGCACCGGCGGCAAAAACGGCATTGGCTTTGCGCCAGGCGTTGGTGCAGGCGTGGGCACCGGCGGTTATGGTGGCGGTGTTGGCGGCGGTGTATCGATACCGATAACTATTGGAGGTGGCGGCAGCGGCAGCGAAAAAACCACCTGGTATTTTGGCGCCAACACCGCCGAAATGCAACGGCTAACCAACGAAAACTTCGAAGACATCATGACCGACATTATGGGCGACGAGCCTGATGTTGTGGATAAAATACATGCCAAAGTATATGTACTGGCAAATATTGAAAAGCTGATTGCGTATTTTGAAAAAGTGAAAAATGGTGAAGGGCAAAAGGTAAAAGGCGAAAGGTGAAATATCCTTTTACCCAACAAAGCTCACTAGATTATCATCAACTTGGTTATCTTATTCTTTACCTTTTACCCTTCGCCTTTTACCTTTCACCTCCTTAAATTCCCTGTGCTATCACAAACCCGCTTGCCCATGCCCATTGGAAATTGTAGCCGCCGAGCCAGCCGGTAACATCAACGCATTCACCCCCAAAATATAGGCCGGGTACTTTTTTAACTTCCAGTGTTTTTGACGATAGCTCGTCGGTTGATACGCCGCCGCGCATTACTTCGGCTTTATCATAGCCTTTATCCCCTGCCGGTTTAACTTTAAACTCGTGTATAAGGGCGTTTATATTTTCAATATCCACCTTACTTAACGAGGCCAGGTTTTTTTCTACAGGGAGATAATTGCTTAACGCTTCTGCAAATTTGCGGGTGTATAGGCTAGCCAGGTACGCCAGCAACATTTTTTTACCGTTGACTTCCCGCTCCTGTTGGATTAACTCCGCAATGTTTTGGTTAGGCAGCAGGTCGATATAAACATATTCCCCGGGCTTCCAGTATGATGAAATTTGCAATATGGCGGGGCCGCTCAATCCCCAATGGGTAAATAATATATTCTCTTCAAAACTGATCCGATCATTCCAAACACGGCAAAAGATACTGTTTCCTGATAGTTGTTCGTACCATGGTTGATCCTTCCCGGTTATCGTTAACGGAACCAGTGCAGGTGCAGTATCATTAATTTTTAAGCCAAACTTACGGGCAACGCGCAATCCAAAATCTGTAGCTCCCATTTTGGGGATAGGTAATCCGCCGGATGCGATCACCACTTTCTTCGCAAATAAACTTTCGGCTTTTCCATATCTTTCTATGGATATAATAAATCCATTTTCGGCTTTATCAAGATTTTTGACATCTGTATCGCACCAAATTTCTTGTCCCAAATCAGCGCAAAGACTGGTAAATACCTTTACAATATCTTTAGCATTATCGCTTTCAGGAAAAAGCTGGCCGAGTGTTTTCTCTTTCCCGATTATGCCATAGGTTTCAAAAAAGCTAACGGTATCGTCAACTGTCCATTGCGATAAGGTTGATTTGCAAAAATGTTCGTTCCCGGAAATAAACTGTTGTGCAGAGGCATACAGGTTGGTATAATTACAACGCCCACCGCCGCTGATCAATATTTTTGCGCCAACCTTGTCGTTTTTCTCTAATACCAGTGTGCGTTTGCCTAAAAACCCGGCCTGTACGGCGCACATCAGGCCGCAGGCGCCGCCGCCAATAATTATCGCATCAAAATCTGTTTGTTTTGTTAAATTTGCTGTCATGGATGGCGTTTCGCAAATATCAGAATTTGGAAAGATACTTATCTTTTTAATTACAGGGATAATAATGGTGTGCGTTGCCTTCGCTATCAATAAGTTAATCGCCCCGCACAAGCCAAATCCGGAAAAACTAACCTCATACGAATGCGGTGAAGAACCAACCGGCAACGCCTGGATGCCTTTTAATTCGCGTTTTTATGTTATAGCATTGGTTTTTTTATTGTTTGATGTGGAGATGGTGTTCATTTTTCCCTGGGCGATTGTTTTTGGTAATCACGAACTGCAAAGTGCCGATCCGCGATGGGGCTGGCTTTCACTTGCGGAGATGTTTCTGTTTTTAGGCATACTGATATTGGGACTGGTTTATGTTTGGGCCAAAGGCGACCTGGACTGGATAAAAGCAAAACCCATTATACCGGTAACAGACGTTCACATTCCTGCGTCGCTGTATGAAAAACTGAACCTGGAACAAGGCGCTTATAAGGTAAAGGCTTTTGCACCGGAAACACCGGCCGTCCTACCAGAAACCGCCACTGCCACTATACCAACTGCTACTGCTACCTCCGCCCCACCTCCCATAAGAAAACCTATGTTTAAACCAACTTTTAAAAAACCCGGCAATGAATAACGAAATGACCGGCGAAGGCGGTGTAGTGATCACCAAAATGAACGACCTGCTCAATTGGGCCAGGTTATCATCGTTATGGCCATTGAGTTTTGGTATTGCCTGCTGCGCTATTGAGTTTATGGGGGCATTTGCGTCAACTTATGACCTTGACCGTTATGGCGTTTTCCCGCGACCATCGGCACGGCAGGCTGATGTACTGATTATTGCCGGCACAGTAACCTTTAAAATGGCCGAACGGATAAAACGTTTATACGAGCAAATGCCCGAACCTAAATATGTGATCTCGATGGGCTCATGCTCCAATTGCGGCGGCCCCTACTGGCAGCATGGCTACCATGTGGTAAAAGGCGTTGACCGGGTAATTCCCGTTGATGTATATGTACAAGGCTGTCCCCCACGCCCCGAATCGTTGATCGGCGCTATTTTGGAACTGCAGAAAAAAATTGAAGGGGAGAGTTTGCTGGGAGTCGGAAAGTCGGAAAAGTCCGGAAGTCCGGAAGTACTTGGAGCTTAGAACTCAATTTATTAAAGAATTACGAAACACAGCCAAGCAATTAATAATTTAGTAAAATGAATAAAGTATTAATGGCGTTACTTCTAATTGCATTTGCTAGTTGCAGAAGTAAAACGCAAAGAAAAGATATGGATTCTGCATTAGTAAGCGATACCACGAAATCTAAAACAAATAATCCTATTAATAAGAGCAGAAGCATTGATTTCGATAGGTTCGCAACACTGCCAGATAGTGTAGATGACACACCCACACAAGCTGAAGAAAGGGAGCGATTATCAAAAACATACGATGATATTAAAATAATTGATTCAACCTTTATTAGCAACAATGACACTTTACATTTTCACTTAAAATATTACTGTTTGAAAAATATTGACTTGTTGGAACCAAAACCGTACGATCCTGACAGGCAAAACCCAAAGGAATTTTTGACACATCCATTTGTCAGCAATATATCCTTAATACACAACAGGGACACTGTCCTAAATAAACAGTTTAAAGCAGATGATCTTAATCCATTTTTCGAAGACAATTTTGGAGGTGCTTTAAAAAAATATGGGAGTTTGATGATGCCGAAGTTAGCCCGGAGAAATAAAGATAAAAGCAGGATTGTATTGGATTATCCGATAGCTATACCGGCCACTGATATTGGCATCGGTATGTTTTTAATAATTTCTAAAAATGGTAATTATAGATTTGTAGAAAATTATTAAGCCAAGCTTAAGCCTTTGTAAGTTTTATTACTGTCAAAAAAACATCTTCTGAATAACTATCGGAATTATCAATATTCCCAACGAATACAATGTATATTTTTTGTACAGCTTCCCTTTTTGGTAAGGATATTCTTTTATAAGTTTCTCATACCGGTTATTACTGAAAATCAACAGGTAATTTAAAATTACAAAAGGTATAAAAATGGTGATTACCACAGATATAAAGCCATTAATTAGTCGTGCATTAAAAATGTTCACCGGCATAAATAACAACAAATGCCTGTTAATTAAATTTTTCAGCCAGTAAAACAGGGTAAACAAGTTGGCTCCCTGTAGTGCGGACATCGGAATAAGCGTGTATAGCTTCCAGTTACCGGCGCGCTTCTTTTTTGATTGCTCGGCTACAATGGCGTCCACCCAAATGCTGTAGTACAATTTCAACATAGCAACGCTATTTCTTTTTTAAGTCCTCTTTAATTACTTCTTCTGCTGCTTCGATAGCGTCCTCAACAGTATGGCTTTGCGTATTTTCTTCAGCTTGTGTCAATTCAACCAGCGTTTTATAATGTTCATAAAGCTTCTTTAGTTCATGCTCGCTCAGGTCTTGTATATTTAAAAGTCTGTTGCTGGCATTACCCGCCGCAATTAATTCGTTTAGCTTTAACTGTACCGCTCGTGATTCCTTATTTTGCGATTTCTGGATCAAAAACACCATCAAAAAGGTAATGATGGAGGTACCGGTATTGACAATTAGCAACCAGGTATTGGAGTAATGGAAAATTGGCCCGGTTATTCCCCAAAGAACAATCAGGCTTATTGCGGCAATAAAAACTGCCGAACTGCCACTGTATGTGGTGATATTATTGCTTACTTTCTCAAATCCGGAGATTTTATCTTCAGTTTCGGTGCTCATAGTTTTGGTTTTGATAATAAGTTTAAAAACAACAAATTGTTTACAAAAGCCGGTCATTCATTAAAAATCTATAACTTTAATAAAACAGATATCTTCTATGTTAGCCAACCCCGATAACAAACCGAACATCACCTTTGTAAATATTCTTATAACAGGCTTGTTAACCGGCACGCTCGATGCTATTGCAGCATTATTATGGAACTACAAACTCAAAGCGGTTATCATCTTTCAGTTTATAGCCAGCGGCGTTTTTGGCAAAGCCGCATTTACAGGTGGTACGGATATGGTTTTGTGGGGATTATTATTTCATTATTGTATAGCTATGCTTTTTACCGTAGCTTTTTACCTGGGCTACCTGCTCTTTTATTCGATATTCAAAAATAAATATATTGTTGGTGCCGAATACGGTTTAATAGCCTGGATGATCATGAACCTTATTGTTGTGCCGTTAAGCAAAATTGGCCGCGGGCCGCATAAATTGGGGTTCATTATATCGGGAATGGCCATATTGATCATTTGTATAGGATTACCAATAGCGCTTATAGCCGATAAGGTAAAGCGGTCACCAAAAGTTTGAGATGCTTTTATTCGACGTGTTAGCTTTACCGTTCCCGAAAACTAAATTACTGTAGACTTTTTGAAAGATTTAGGCTAAACTTGCATACATATAAATGAAAGCATTTTACGGAGATTTAAAATTAGGGATTTTAGGCGGCGGCCAATTGGGGCGCATGCTGATACAACAGACTATTAACTATAACGTTACTGTAAAAGTACTCGATCCCGACCGTGAGGCCCCCTGCCGGAAACTATGCGATGAATTTGTAGTCGGCTCATTAAGCGATTACGAAACAGTTTATAAATTCGGAAAAAAGGTTGACCTGCTGACCATCGAGATTGAGAAGGTAAATGTAGATGCGCTGGAACAATTGGAGAAAGAAGGTGTGATTGTTTACCCTCAGCCGCACATCATCAGGCTGATACAGGATAAGGGCCTGCAAAAGCAATTTTTTAAGGAAAACGATATCCCAACAGCTGAATTTAAAATTATATCTACACCGGCCGAATTAACGCAAAGTCATATACCTTTCCCTTACATCCAAAAATTACGCCGCGACGGCTATGATGGCCGGGGTGTTTACAAAGTTATCGATGAATCGTATTTGGCCAATGCCTTTACCGAGCCGAGCCTGATTGAACGCTGGATTGATTTTGAAAAGGAAATAGGCGTAATAGTAGCCCGTAACGAAAGCGGCGAGGTGAAAACTTTCCCGCTGGTTGAAATGGAGTTCAACCCGGAAGTCAACCTGGTGGAGTTTTTGATATCCCCTTCTACCCTTCCTTTTGAAGTGCAACAGGAGGCATCGCAAATAGCATCAAAAATTGCTGAGGATCTGAAAATAGTCGGCTTGCTGGCTGTCGAGATGTTTTTAGATAAGCACGGAAAGATTTTAGTAAATGAGCTCGCCCCCCGACCGCACAATAGCGGGCACCAAAGTATCGAGGGTAACGTGGTATCGCAGTTTGAACAGCATTTACGGGCAATATTTGATCAGCCATTAGGCGATACGAGCTGCCTCAACAACGCCATAATGGTAAACGTTTTAGGCGAAGCCGGGTACGAAGGCCCCGCTATTTACCAGGGAATAGAAAAAGTATTAAAATGCGCAGGCGTATATGTACATTTATATGGCAAGGCCCTAACCAAACCTTTCCGTAAAATGGGACATGTAACCATTGTAGATGCAGATAGGGAAAAGGCGATAGAAAAAGCGCGATTTGTGCAGGAGACGCTGAAGGTG
>CAZZUU010000066.1:0-13272 GCA_964657275.1 uncultured Mucilaginibacter sp.
GTTTTTAAATAGGCATTATAACGGCCGGAAAAAACTTCGTCGCTCAAATTCCCTTTAGCAATTACCTTTACAATTTTTACAATATAGATTACGTTTTTGCCTTTAAAGCCTACCGGTGGATGGCCCTTAGTTACGGAATCAATATTCAATTTAATAATTGCGCTATCACCTTCGCTCAAAAAGGTAAGGGCCGAAAAAATGTCGCCCTTTTGCTGTATTTTTTCCAATAGCTGTTGAGGGCGTCCCATTGTATAAGAATTCATCAATATAGAATCGGCATCATTTTTTATAATGACATTAAGGCTTACAAAATCGCCGGCCTTTATGCTCGGGCCTGATTTATCCTCAATAATATTGTATGACATACCGCCATCGCCTTTTTTAAATCCGTTGCAGCTTGCTAATCCTAAGGCAGCGAGTGCTAAAAACATTAATTTTCTTTTCATTTTATTCTACTAACAGTTTTTTATATTCAGGTAATATTAATTTAAATTGTTCAATCACTTGTTCAAAGCTATCTTTGGAGCAACCTCCGGCCGCATTACGGTGGCCACCGCCATTGAAATATTTTTTACAAATATCGTTAGCCGGAAATTCACCTTTTGATCTGAGCGACAGTTTTACCATGTCGCTTCTTTCCACAATAAACGCCGCTAACCGGGTACCGGCAATTGACAAGGCATAGTTTACTATTCCTTCTGTATCCCCGGTCAAAATATCATATTTTTCAAGGTCGTGCTTGTTTACTGCAATGATGGCCGTATTATACTCGCTCAAAACTTCGAGCCTCGCCGATAAACATACTCCTAAAAACCGAATGCGGTTCTCGGATGCCGTATTATAAACCCGATCATAAATTTGCCAATTCACAGCGCCTGCATCCATCAAATCAGCCGCAATGCGGTGTACTTCAGGTGTGGTGTTAGGGAGCGCAAACGAGGCGGAATCTGTCATGATACCTGTATACAAACAGGTTGCAACATCTTTATTGACAAACTGCTTATCATTTAATTCCTCTGCAATAAACTTGTAAACCAGTTGCGCAGTAGCACATGCGTTAATATCCCAGTACCTGTAATCATCAAAATCTTCAGGCTCCAGGTGATGATCTATCATAATCTTAACGGCAGCGCTTTTCCCCACTAGTTCGCCTAAATCATTAATGCGGCCAAGCGCATTAAAATCCAGGCAAAAGATTATTCCGGCGTCTTGTACATATTCAACGGCCTTTGCAATATTATCAGTATATATAAGAACGTCTCCGTTGCCGGGCATCCAGTTTAAAAATTGAGGATAGTCAGTTGGTGTAATCACCTTAACATGATGGCCCCGCTGTATAAGGTAATTATATAAACCTAAAGACGAACCCATAGCATCACCATCAGGTTTATGATGAGTAGTAATCACTATTTTTTGAGGCTGCGCTAAAAGTTTAGTAAGCGAGGCTATATCTAACATCAATTTAAAAAGAGCTGCAAAGCTAAATAAATAAATTAAATACGGGTATGTAATTTAAGCCTTTATGTTTTAATTGTAAAAGGGTACTTTTGCCGCAATTTAACACAGAACAAACGCTGTTTGCGGTTGTTCTTCCGGCAATAAATTGAATTAACAAAACGAAAATAAATATCTGATGAACGAGAATAAAACATTTACAATGATTAAGCCTGATGCGGTTGCAAACGGGCATACAGGTGCCATTTTAGACCAAATAATAAAAGGGGGTTTTAAAATAGTTGCCATGAAATACCTTGCCCTAACCGGGGAAAAAGCTGGACAGTTTTACGAAATTCATAAAGAACGTCCCTTTTATGGCGAATTAGTTGGCTTTATGTCGTCTGGTCCGATAGTTGCAGCTATTCTTGAAAAGGATAACGCGGTTGAGGATTTTCGTAAGCTTATTGGAGCTACTGATCCCGCTAAAGCAGAAAAAGGAACTATCCGTAATTTGTTTGCCCAGTCAATCGGCGCAAATGCAATCCATGGGTCCGACTCTGCTGAAAATGCAAAAATAGAAGGTTCTTTCTTTTTTTCAGATCTCGAAAAGTTCTGATAGTTAACAAACCGGATGTATGTTAACAAATATACATCCGGTATTTTCTTCTTTTTTGGTTTTTAACAAAGAAGTGCATATTTTTATAAAGTTAAGTAAATCTGAGTATTACATTAACCGCTAATTGATAAACAAACTATAATTATGAGACTGCTGATAAAATACATCCTATATACCCTGCTGATCGTCGCTTTAGTGGCGGGCACCGTGTTGCTTTATCGCACTCACCCCGAAGCGCAACTTGCCTTTATCCTTCCGGGGGTTTTTATCCTGGCGTTTTCAAGGATGAGCGATGATTTGCATTTCAGGTCATTTTTTCCGGGCTGGAAACCTAAAGAAAAATAATCTCTTCTACCAATACCCCTTTTGCTTCCTCGTTTATCTTGTCGATTATTTGATTGCGCATCAGCATTAGCTCGTTTTTTATTACTGACGATTCAATGCGCAAAAAGAGTTTTTTATCGCGGATAAATAATTCCTTCGTACGGTTAGCCACCGATTTGCCTACCAACTGCGGCCAGGATGCTATAACACCGGTTTCATCAAAGCGCCTTTTTATTTTATAAACCTGCAGCATTTGCTCTATCGCCTCTTTAAGCGATTTATCATTTGCCTTACGCATCTATTTCGCCTCCTTTTACTTTAAATAACTTTATCTCTACACCAATTCCGCTAAATATATTTTTAACCCGGTTTACGTGAGTATCGGTTATAAAAACCTGGCCAAAATCGTGATTTGATATCATCTGCATTAATTTGGTAACTCGTTGATGGTCCAGCTTATCAAAAATATCATCCAGCAACAATATAGGTTTAAACCCGTTTTGCTTGTCTAAAAAGCTGTATTGAGCCAGTTTTAAGGATATTAAAAACGACTTTTGCTGGCCCTGTGAACCAAATTTTTTCATGGGCATGCCGTGAATCGCAAAGAGCAGGTCGTCTTTATGGATTCCTGCTGTTGTCCGTTCCAGCACCCGGTCCCTTTCCACACTCTTTTTTAACAGTAACCCAAAATCGCCTTCTAACAATTGCGATTCGTAAATTAGGTCTACCTTTTCAGCATTATCACTCAAAAACAGGTAATGCTGATTAAATATTTTCGTAAAGCTTTCCATGAAAGCCTTACGTTTCTCAAAAATACGATTGCCGGACACGGTGAGTTGCTCGTCCAGCACCTCCATTAACCCGGGGTCATATCTCCCGGTATCGGCAATAAGTTTTAAAAGTGCATTGCGGTTGGCGAGTACTTTGTTATAAACAATAAGCTCATCCAGGTATGAATTGTCCGTTTGCGATATTACATTATCGATAAATTTTCGCCGTTCATCGCTGCCTTCTATGATAATGCTGATATCATACGGCGAAACCATTACTAAGGGCAATAGCCCTATATGGTCGGCGAGCCGCTGGTAATCCTTTTTATTGCGTTTAAACTGTTTTTTTTGATTCCTTTTTACAGAGCAGGCAACAGCTTCTTTTTTATCGTTTTTATTAAAATTACCGGTTATTATAAAAAAATCGGCCCCCTGTTTTATCTGCTGACTATCAATCGGGTTAAAATAGCTTTTACAGAGCGACAGGTAATGTATAGCGTCCAATAAATTTGTTTTGCCGGCCCCGTTGTTCCCTGTAAATACATTAACGCCTTCGCTAAAGGTGAGCCCGGCCTCGGAGTAGTTTTTAAAATTAACGACGGATAATTGCTGCAGGTACATAAATAGTTCTCAAATTTAGTGATTAGCGGTTAGAGATTGGTGGTTAGTTGAAATTTAGTAGAAACTGCGGTTATTAATAAAGTTCAGAAAATAGCTAAACTTATTATAAAACCTCCTAATCCCCAGTTAACTAACAACTAATCTCAACGCTCAAATTATTTAATTCAAAAGGTATTGCCAGAAATTTTGAAAAACGTATTTTTGCAAACTTAATTTTAGACCAAAAATGTCAAAGACCCAGGCGAATACTCAAGTCACTACACCAAACGCTGATTTTGGAAAGACAGGTAACTTTGTGCGCGAGAACCAAAAAAGTTTGTTGTTTATAGGCGGAGCCATTGTGGCTATGATTGTTATTTACATAGCTTACCAAAGATTTTATATCGGCCCCAGGGAGGTTACGGCAGCAAACCAAATGTATGTGGCCCAGGATTTTTGGTCAAAAAAAGAGTGGGACAAAGCCATTAAAGGCGATGCCGGTTACCCCGGATTTGAAAAAATTACAACCGAATACAGCAATACCAAAGCAGCTAACCTGGCTTATTTTTACCTGGGAACTGCTTATTTAAACAAAGGTGAATACAGCAAGGCTATCGAAAATTTAACCAACTATCATGGTGACGATACGATGATAGCTGCACAAGCACTTGGAAATACCGCAGATGCTTATGTTGAGCTAAAGAATTACGACAAAGCCGCAACTTATTTTAATAAGGCTATCAGCAAGGCAAAAAATAAATTCCTTTCGCCGTTATATTTAAAGAAGTTAGGCTTGGTTTATGAGGCTCAAAACGATAATAAATCGGCTGACGATACTTACAAAAAAATAAGAAGCGATTATCCTGACAGTCCCGAGGCTCAGAGTATTGACGAATATATCGCACGGGCGGAAGCGAAGTTGTAATTTTAGAATTACGAATTACGATTTTAGATTGTCGGTCTTATCTTAAATCTAAATTTGTACATCATAAATCGTAAATCCAATGTCTACTCAGCTTAAAAATTTATCTGATTTTTCCGGCTCTGAAATTCCTTCGGCTGCACCATACACTTTCGGAATAGTTGTTGCGGAATGGAACTCCGAAATTACCAATGCCCTGTACCAAGGTGCCTATAAAAGTCTTATCGAACAAGGCGCGTCCGCCGAAAATATTTTTACATGGCCTGTTCCCGGTAGCTTCGAATTAACATCAGGCGCCGACCTGTTATTAAAAAATCGTAAGTTAGATGCAGTAATTTGTTTGGGTTGCGTTATCCAGGGCGAAACAAGGCATTTTGATTTTATTTGTAATGCTGTTGCCAACGGAATAAGCAATGTTGCCATAAAATATTCAAAACCTGTTATATTTGGTGTGCTGACTACCGATAACCAGCAGCAAGCCATTGACCGCGCTGGCGGTAAGCATGGAAATAAAGGCGACGAAGCTGCGATAACTGCCATTAAAATGGCTTATCTTGCCGAAACATTAAGTAACTGATTATCGTTTAACGACCATACCGGAAAGCGAAATGATTATCGCAGCAGGTTAAAACAGAATAATTCATCTGATGAAAAAAATAATATACTTAGCAATTATCGTGTTAGCACTTGGCAGCATTGCCTCATGCTCAAACAGGCTTTGCCCTGCTTATGGCTCTTATCCAAAAAGCGGCCGTTAACAGGTAAGTGTCATTTTTTATCTTTTGCTTAAAACTAACAGCCGTTTTAGGTTGTTTTGCAGTTTATAAGCATTTATCCTTATAATATATTTATTAGTATTTATGAACTGGACCTCCCTGGAATCAGCTGACCAAATTGAAACTATTAAGCAACAGCAGGATTATAGCTTGATTTTTAAGCACAGCACGCGCTGCTCCATCAGCATGATGGTGAAAAAACGCTTTGAATTGGATTGGGATAAATTACCAGGCAGCCTGCCATTATATTTTTTGGACCTGATCAAACACCGCGACCTTTCCAATAAGGTAGCCAGCGATTTCCAGGTGTATCATGAGTCGCCGCAATTATTGCTGATAAAAGACGGCGAATGTGTGCTTGATCTGTCTCACGGTGAAATATCTGTTGAAGAGGCGCTTTCTGTGATTAGTTGAGTGGCCCCACCCGACCCTCCCCGGTAGGTAGGGCTTAAAATAATAAAAGTAATTTAAAAGTTTCTCCGCCAGCTGGAGGAGAGATTTAGAGGGGGCTCACCACCCAAAGTCCACTGTCTTTTTCAAATCTTCATTTACACTAAAGTAAACCGGGCAGGTAAGCGCGGCATTCTCAAGTAATTTTTGTTCCTGCTCAGTATATTGTTTAGGAAACTTAAAATTGATAACAACTTCAGAAACCCTGCGCGGATTTACAGCCATAATTTTAGTAATGGAACAGGTGGTGTTATCTATATCAATATTATTATCGCGGGCTTTGATGCCCATAATGGTTAACATACAGCTTGCCAGCGATGCTGATAATAAATCAGTTGGTGAAAAGGCTTCACCCTTGCCCTGGTTATCAACCGGTGCATCGGTAATAATTTTTGTTCCCGATTGTACGTGAGTGGCTTCTGTTCTAAGTCCGCCAAGGTATGTAGTTTCTATAGTTGCCATGTGTGCCCTAACCCCGAAGGGGAATTAATAGTTATGTAATTGACATCAAATCTACAGCTAAAATTTATTTTACACGTTCACAAAGTCAACAAAACGTAACATTCAGCACGTTAATACGCTTTTGTTGTTTTTAGAGCCTGGGGAGCTAAACTTAATCATTCCCCCTTTAGGGGGTTAGGGGGTTTTTACTTACTTTTGTAATATGATCGATTTGCCGGTAGTTCCAGTAAGCCAAACGCAACGCAGGCCCGATTGGCTGCGCGTGAAACTTCCCATCGGGAAGGAGTATGCTCATGTGCGCAGTTTGGTGGATACACATAAACTACATACCATCTGCGAAAGCGGCAATTGCCCTAACATGGGCGAATGCTGGGGCGCTGGTACGGCCACCTTTATGATACTGGGCAATATTTGTACACGCTCCTGTTCGTTTTGCGCGGTTGCAACGGGGCGACCTTTGGCTGTAGATACCGACGAACCTAGCCGCGTTGCCAACTCCGTTAAGTTAATGCAGGTTAAGCATTGCGTGATAACGTCGGTTGACCGCGATGATCTGAAAGACGGCGGTTCCATTATTTGGGCCGAAACGATAAATGCGATAAGGAAAGAAAGCCCCGATACCACATTGGAAACCTTATTGCCAGATTTTAGAGGTGTATGGGAAAATCTTGAACGTGTGCTGGAAACCAGGCCCGAAGTAGTTTCGCACAACCTGGAAACTGTAAGGCGGTTAACCCGTGAAGTACGGATACAGGCAAAATACGATCGTAGCCTAGAATGTTTAAAACATGTTTCATTGGCCGGTTTGCGCACCAAATCAGGAATTATGCTGGGGCTTGGGGAAACGGAAGAAGATGTATTGGAAGCTATGGACGATTTACTGGGAGCCGGCGTTCAGATCTTAACATTGGGGCAGTATTTACAGCCAACACGTAACCATCACCCGGTTATTGATTGGATAACGCCCGATCAATTTAATAAATACAAACAATTAGGGCTTGATAAAGGTTTTAGGTACGTTGAAAGCGGGCCGTTAGTTCGTTCATCGTATCATGCTGAAAAACATTTGTTTGAAATCTGACCTTTCCTTTATATCTTCAACCCGTTGAGCAAGAAGAGAAAAATAACCCTATCTGAGGAAGAACTCGTTAATTCCCTGCGGAACCGTGAAAAAATCGCTATTGAAGCGCTTTATGACATGTATTCTGCGTCGCTATTTGGAGTAATTTCGAGAATAGTGATCGATACAACTATCGCTGAAGATGTTTTGCAGGAAACTTTTGTAAAAATTTGGCATTCGTTTTCGAGCTATAGCACCGAAAAAGGGCGTTTATTTACCTGGATGGTTAATATTGCCCGTAATATGGCTATAGATAAAATCCGTTCTAAAGATTTTAAGAACCAAAATAAAAACCAGGAGCTTGAAAATAACGTAACTTTTATAGACGAACAAAGAAATACGGTTTACAAGCCTGAGTTGTTGGGTATTAAGGAATTGGTGGCAACATTGAAACCAGAACAAAAGTCGATTCTTGACCTCGTTTATTTTAAAGGTTATACCCATGTGGAAGCAGCCGACGAACTCGGTGTTCCGCTGGGAACCATTAAAACCAGGTTAAGGATGGCCATAATACAGCTCAGAAAACATTTTAATTGAAGTGGAAGATTTAGAAGCATATATAGAATCAGGGATATTGGAACTTTACGTTATGGGGGATGTAACCCACGACGAAAAGTTGCAGGTGGAGGAGATGGCTGCAAAACATCCTGCTGTTAAAGCGGAACTGGATGAAATTGAGCGCTCATTGGAAACTTATGCTGAAAGTAATGCTGTTGAGGTGCCTGAACATTTAAGAAGCAGGGTTTTAAATAGTTTACTCACCAATTATGGTGATGACAAAACATTTGACAAAAAGTCTGCTGAAGTTTCTGATAACGTAATCACGTTTGCCCCTAAAGCAAATAATTTTTACAAGTATGCTTTTGCGGCATGCCTGGCGTTGTTACTGGCAAGCAGTATAGCTTTAATTGGGTTATATAATAAATTACAGCAATCAAATACTCAATTAGCCGCTTTACAGACGGATAAACAGCAATTTGCCAATAAGGTAAACTTGATGGATGAGCAACTCGAAATATTTCGGGATGCTTCGTTTAGATTTTTGAAATTACAGGGAACTCCTAAAGCTCCCCCCGGATCTTCTATAACTATAGCCTGGAGCCCTGCCAAGAAAAAGGTGATGATAGATATGGCAAGTTTAAAAATGCCTGAAAATGATAAAGAGCATCAGTATCAGCTATGGGCGCTGGTGGCTGGAAAACCTGTTGACCTTGGTGTTTTTGATGCATCAGCCGACTCTACCGATATGAAAGAAATGAAGTCTATCGCTTCAGCAGACAACTTCGCGGTTACACTTGAACCACGCGGCGGAAGCGCAAGTCCAACAATGGATGAAATGATGGTTATCGGAAAATTCTAAGTTTTCCGGGGTTGGTTTAACTAAAACTTATTTATTATCTATTCTATCCCAAAAAAAATTCGGGATAGTTAACTTTTGTAAAATTTCCTTTCCAGGTTATGCTTTTGTTTTTTCTTTTATAATTTAGCCCCGCCAATTAATCAATTTTTAGCTTTTTTTTGTAACCGCTGAATGTTTTCAACGTCTTATGTATGTTGAGGATGAAAAAAATTGATTCCGCCTCCCCGCGTTGAGTATTAGTTCTTTATAAGATCAGTTAATAGTTAAAAAGACGGTTGTATAATACTTGCAACCGTTTTTTTATGCCAGTAATTTTGCCATGGTAACCGGGAGCCTAGCAGCGAGTTGCGCGGGCATTACCACATTCATCCGGTTAGGTACAGCCATTTCGTCACCAGCTTTTCCGTGTATATAATTCCCGATAATACAAGCCTCTTCCGAAGTGTATTTCTGCGCCAGCAAAGAAGTAATTATGCCGGTAAGCACATCCCCCATACCACCTGTGGCCATTGCAGGGTTACTGGTGGTATTAAAATATATTTTGCCTTTTGGGGTGATAGTTAGCGTATAATCGTTTTTCAAAACAATATAAACTTTGTTCTCTTTTGCTTTTTTAATGCCGGTTTGCATCCGCTGCCACCAATTATCATGATCGCCAAAAAGCCGGTCAAATTCCTTCATGTGAGGGGTTAAAATGCTGTTAGCGGGTATCTTATCTAAAAGCTTTTTATGGGCGCTCAATAAATTAAGGGCGTCGGCATCAAATACCATTGGTTTTTTAAAATTTGTTATAACCGCCGTAAGTAGTGTTAATACATCCTTTTCTTTACCTAAGCCAGGGCCGATCCCGATAGTTGAAAACTTCTTCCATTCAATTTCCGGCAATTTTTGACCGTCCCTCACTATCGCCATAATTTCGGGCATGTAGCTATTCAGCGCAGTTAAGCCACTTTTAGGTACACAAGCCGTTGTTAATCCCGATCCCGCGTAAGCACAGGCGACAGCGCTTAATAAAGCCGCTCCCAGTGTTTCGGGTTGCCCGGCGATGATAAGCGCATGTCCGTAGGTGCCTTTGTTGCTAAAATGGTGGCGCGGGTTAAGCATTTTCCGGATATCCTTTTCTTCAACTGACTGATAAGTGGAATTAAGAGATTGAACAAATTTCTCATCGATACCAATGTTTACCGCTTCCCAGCATTTAACAAATGGCGCCGACTCCGGTAACAAAAAATTAATTTTTGGCTGTTGAAAGGTGATCACAAGGTCGGCCTTCACGGCTACAGCATCTGCGGGTATTTCGCCATCCGCAAAAAAACCGGTCGGCACATCAACAGAAACGATGGTTTTCCCTAAGCTATTCAAATAAGTGACAAGGTTTTTATAATCGCCTTCAAGTGGTTTGTTTAAACCACTTCCCAATAACGCATCAATTATTATATTGCTTTCCTCATTCGGCAGCTTTTCACCGGGCTTAATTTCCAGCAAGGTAACAGCGATTTGCTGTATTCTTTTCCAGTTGGCTTTAAAATCATCGGAAGCTTTGGCGGAGAAACGCACAACTTTTACATTAAGCTTTTTATATTGATGGTCATCGAGCATCCTGGCAATAGCAAGCCCGTCACCGCCGTTATTACCGGTACCGCAATAAATAGTTATAGTTTGTTTTTTATCCGGGAATCGGTTTAAAAACCAGCCGACAAAAGCTTTCGAAGCGCGCTCCATCAGATCAATAGAACTAATAGGTTCGTTGCCTATCGTATAAGCATCGGCTTCGCGAATTTGAGTAGAAGTTAACAATGGTAACATAGGAGTTAAAGTTACGATTGTTTGATTTTGTTTGAGCTTAAGATTTACGAAGTTTGGGAAACTAAGCCCGACTTGGAATCATGTTGTATTTAAACCTGACAACTAAAGAGACCTAATCGTACTTAAAAAGTCGTCAGCAGATATTATTTTTACCGATGGGAAAGGCAATTTTTTGACTATGTTAAAATGGGCATCATTAGTTACCAAATAATCAGCATTAGCAGCAACCGCTATATCGAAAAATTTATTATCGTCAGGGTCTTCTCTAATTGCGTTCCAGTTGTAATAAATATGCTGAAATATAATGTCCGGTGATTCAATGAACACCTCAATTATCATGTCGTCAACACCCCGGGCAGAATATTTATCCAGGATTTCGTGATATTCATAAATAATCTCATCAGAAATTATCAGCTGATATTTACCATCGATAAAAGCATCCCAAATCGGTTTGTACTTGCTTTTTCTACCGAGGGCAACTAATAAGACATTAGAGTCTAAAACAATCTTCATTAAGATTTGGGATGACTACGAAAATGCATTTTGCTCAACTCTTCGTAATTTTCTTCAGTAATGTTATTTTCAGACTCCCATTTTTCAACGGTTTCATCTATTTGCCTTGATAATAATTTTACTGCAAGTCGTCTTATCTGTATAAAATCACCTTCGGGCATTGGTGTTTTTAACAACCTTAACATCATTAATTGTTGCTCATTTAAAGATGCTGATGTTAATTCTCTGGCTTCCATATTCAAATATAAGAAATTCATTACAAATCAATCTTCAATAAGAATTCTTTCTTGCCCTAAACCGAGTTTATAGTCATCAATACTTTTTAACAGCCTTGCTGCATTATTGGGCCTTTTAAGTAAATAATAGGTAGTATCTGAATTACTGTCAGACCGCCTATTTAAAATTAATTTCAGCCTAATTATCAAGTCTTTAAAACCCGTTTCATTATTTTACCTTCATATCCTTCTTCAAAAACTGTCAGGTAAAACTTTCTTTGACTTTACAAATATTTTCTGGCGTGCCTGAGAATAATATCTTACCACCGCCTGAACCAGCTTCCGGACCGAGATCTATTTCATGGTCAACTATCTTAATAGCATCAAGGTTGTGCTCTATTACCAGCGCCGTATTGCCTTTATCGACCAATTGTTGTGATATGCTAAGCAGGACGTTAATATCTTCAAATGCAAGCTGGTGGTGGGTTCGTCGGGAATATGAAATAAATTTCTCTAAAATTCACTGAATAGGAATTAAACTATCAGACCGATTCTCTAATAGCCTCTTTTTGATAATAAAACATATTAATAGTCCAACAGTAAATGGTGTTAATAAAAGAGAAAGGGTAAATAAGACTAATGGAAGTATCAGGGTAAAAAATGAGTCGGCGCCGTAAGAGAAAAATTTATTATAAATAAAACTAGTAACAATAAAAACAGGCCATATAACAAAATTAACTATAATGGAATATTTCCATGAGACTTTAAAAAGTCCGGTGCCTTTAATAATTTCGTTTGCAACAATTTTACCAGCAAACCATATCGTAATCAAAAATGACAAATAAAGAAATAATGTTGCGTATCCATCCGTCTCTATTAATGCTATACCGATTAGGCCTTCGCCAGTCAAACCTGCAGGCAATGCAAAACCAAAAAATATCGCAATGAAACCTGTAATAGCTCCAATGGTAAGCGAAATAATTGAACCAATTAGCTTTTGCTTTTGGGATGCTTGCATATTTATTCACTTTTAGGTAAGTAACAGGCCTGCTCCATAATTTGGTAGTCAGATTTTGTAATGATAACTACGTCTTTACCATCCGGATAGGTTACAAAAAGAGGCAAATGCGTGGTCAAAATCCTATCCAAAAATGGCTTCAAGTTTTTTCTTAGATGAGTGTAAGTAGTGATTTCCATTTTAAGTTTAGATAAAGATAGTGAACAACCGCAAAAAATTCTTCTATTATTCACATATTGTTATTTCCCCTTCATCTCCTTCTTCAAAAACTGCCCGGTAAAACTTTCTTTTACTTTACATAAACCTTCGGGAGTACCACTGAATAAGATCTTACCACCTCCTGAACCACCCTCAGGGCCGAGGTCTATCACGTGGTCTACTACTTTGATCACATCAAGGTTATGTTCAATTACCAAAACGGTATTGCCTTTATCAACCAATTGTTGTAATACGCCAAGCAGCACATTAATATCCTCAAAATGCAGACCTGTTGTCGGTTCGTCGAGGATATAGAAGGTATTTCCGGTATCTTTTTTTGAAAGCTCTGTTGCAAGTTTAACGCGCTGCGCTTCGCCACCCGATAAGGTAGTTGACGACTGCCCCAGGGTAATATACCCCAATCCCACGTCATTTAAAGTTTTAACCTTACGGTAAATAGGAGGAATATGCTCAAAAAATGGTGTCGCATCCTCAATGCTCATATCCAGCACATCGCTGATAGACTTACCACGGTAACGCACTTCCAGCGTTTCACGGTTGTATCGCCTGCCGCCGCATTCTTCGCAGGGCACTTGTACATCAGGCAAAAAATTCATTTCAATCACCTTTAAACCGGCGCCCTGGCAGGTTTCGCAACGACCGCCTTTTACATTGAACGAAAAAC
>CAZZUU010000066.1:13282-13624 GCA_964657275.1 uncultured Mucilaginibacter sp.
CCTGATCCTTGATTCAGGCAGTTGTACGTACAGATTGCGGATATCCGAAAACACGCCCGTATAAGTTGCCGGGTTTGATCGCGGCGTACGGCCAATAGGTGCCTGGTCTATTTCTATAACTTTATCAATATGCTCCAGCCCTTCAATCTTTTCATAGGGAAGCGGTTGTTTCTTGGCCCTGAAAAAGTGATGATTTAATACCGGGTACAACGTCTCAGTAATTAAACTTGATTTACCGCTGCCCGATACGCCAGTTATTCCAATTAACTTACCCAAAGGAAAATCTACAGATACTTTTTTTAAGTTATGACCGGTGGTTTTTTTAAGGCTAAGTACTTTTCC
>CAZZUU010000067.1:0-13550 GCA_964657275.1 uncultured Mucilaginibacter sp.
TGTCATTGGGAGGAGGAACGACGCGGCAATCGCGTCGCTGCTAAAAAACATGCATAGCGGCGGTGCATAAAGGCGATGTTTGGCGACGAGATCGCTTCGTGCCTCGCAATGACAAGTTCACTTTTTTATTTCATACCGCAACTCCACCATCCCGCTTTTATAGGCCGTGGTATCTACCAGGTGCAGGATTTGTTCATAGCCAACCTGGTCGAAAAATAACTTTCCCTCGCCAAGGATAATGGGTAAAACGGATAACCTTATTTCGTCAGCCAGTTTTAAGCTGATGAATTCTTTTGAAAGGATTGCCCCGCCTACCAGCCAAACATTTTTGTATTTTGGTTTTAGCCGTTCATTTACCAGTTTGGTAAGGTCGCCTGAGTAAAGTTCAACATTCGCTCTTTCAACCGGCAAGTTGCTGTGGGTTACCACAATTGTCGGCACATCGCCATAGGCCCAACCGTATGATTTTGAAAGCTCCAGGGCATGCTCATAGGTGCGGGCACCCATTACATAGCAGTCAATCGTTTTTAAAAAATCCTCCATCTCCTGTTTGGTTGGCGTAACGCCTTTCTCGTAGTTGTCTATTGTCTCAAACCACGAAACGCTGTTGTCCGGTTTAGCGATAATACCGTCGAGGCTGGAAACCATATGAATGGTTAATTTAAATGGGTTGGTTGTCATTTTTGGTATGTGTTGATTAACTTCCAGTCTTTTAGTTTTGAGCCTATAATTATCGCAAATTACAAAATATCAGCGTCAAATTAACCAAATTGGGTTAACACAACTTAACCGAATTCAAAATGTTAAATTATTAAATAACTGACAATCAATAATTTAACAAAATAGAGGGTTAACATAGTTTTACGCTTTTTGGATAACGCTTTTATCATCAGTCTGAAGGTGGGGAAAACTTTTAGTTTACTTATTGCGGGACTACCTCAGCGGGCCACAAGCCGGGAGGCGGGAAAATTGCTTGAGCCGGCGGCGAACAAACCGGCATACCGAATATGGTTATTTAATTGATTGGCTGAATAACTGTGAGCGTAGCATACGGGATTGCAAATCCCAGCCCAGCGCAATTGAGTCCGGGATTCATAAATCCGGACTAACAGTCGGGAGGCGGGAGCAGCGAAAATTGCTTGCGGGCGTTGATTATAAATCCGGCCAGACAGGTAAAATTGTATTCGAGAGCGAGTTACATATATAAATTTAATTTGCTATTTTTGTTTAATAGTCTATTAAAACAAGTTCGCTCAAGATAATAAAGGGAACCCAATGGCTTTGTCATTGCGACATGTAAGTCCGGCGGACACCTTTCCTGTTAATAATATTTCTCTTTATTCTTAACGAATTTCAAAAAATGCCGGAAAAGATTACCTCTGATAATATTTTTACTTGTCGGATTTAGTTTATTTTTATAAATTTGATTAGGATGTATTATCTTATGGCTTGGATCTAGATGGTCAATTAATGACGCCACAATAACTCCGAAAACCAAAATACGTTGCCTAACCTTTTTATCACTCGTCGCATTTAGCTCTTCTTCAATTTTATTCGCCCATTTGTATATTTCAGAATCGGTATCGTCATAATTCCGAATAAATTGGTTTAGGGTCATAACACGAAAAGCGGGCGTAGCTCCTTCGATAAGGATTTCACCAATTACACGTTGCAAGGAGCGGTCAAGAATACGAAAATGCCTTGATTCGATAGTTTCGATAAAATTAATTAGCTGCCTACCTTTTTTCAACTCAGTAAGTGATGTATATTGACTTTTTAATCGAATATATTCTAGTTGAGCCCAAAATTGTGCGAATAGATAAATTACATATTTTTTATTGTGGTCGTTATCTTTAGCATAGGCTTGTGCCGGATTAATGAACGCTGCAAAGTCTTCCTTTGCCAATGAATATATTTTTCCGTAAAGCTCATCAGCAGCTTTTAATATGGGGTCAAGGCTACTGTAAAATGCTAGTCTCCCCTCGCGATAATTTTTGAAGCGCTGATTTATCGTTGGATAAAAGAACTTAATTCCTTCCCATAGTACTCCTCCTGTGACAATGGTTGCAATTGGTTTTACCCAATTTAAGATGGCTTCTAAATGGTCGATGATAAACGAATTTTTAAGTTAAAATTATATTAATCAATAGTTATTTCCTCTTGCTGTTGTCCAATTGGCCATGATTTTAAATTATTTAGACTCCTTTCTAATTCTCCAAGAATCGAATCGCCATAACGAGTAACTCGCCCTGGTATAACTTCAATGTTTCTAGCGTACTTGTTTAGAGATTCTAATTCATCGTTAATATATATAAAATTGAGTCCGTTACTTGCGCATTGGCTTAATTGAATGGAAGTAGCTTGTGTCATTTCAAATTTAGATTTCAAATGATCACAAAGCCCGCGGCTTTTATTATCTTTCACTGGCAACACGATGTTAATAAATTCACCATCAACCAGTGAATTTTTAAAATCCATATGAGTGGTCTGATAGCAAATACCGTCTATTCCTTCTTTTTCCCTTACCCACTGTAATAACAATTGCGGGACAATATATTCCGGCTTAAAAGTGTCTTCATAATTGCGAACTTTAACCGAACATGACATAACTAATGGCCAGATCATCAAATAGTTATATAGATCATCAGGGCGAGCATTATAAAATTTAGGCGGAGCTAAATCAATAATCTTAAAACGACTGGTCGTTCTCAACCGAACCGCTTGAAAGTCATTGATATTTGGTCGATTCAACTCCTCCCAACAAAGGTAAATGGATGATCCAAGATATAGTGATGGAAATCCAGGTATACTAAATCGTTGCGTTTTAACTAATCCACGTTTTTCAAACGGAATATGAAAAAAACTATTAATCTCTATTGGAAAATTTTCCTTATGAAGTCTTATACGATAAAAATTTTCATTAGGTAAATAAGTTTTAACGTTTAAAACGTCGTTAAAATCCTTATAGCTACTGACCATGCCCTTCGATAAATTTTTAAAAGCCTCTGATGGCTTGCCATCATAATAAGCATCAAGTGTTGCTTTTATTTGATTTGATACATGACGCTGCCTGTTACAAATTTTTTCTATCGGATAATGCGACACATCATCAAAATGACTTTGTAGTTCATTTATTTCTTTGAGCTTTTCATTGAAAGAATCAAGCTGTCTAAAAACGAATTGTTTAAAATCCTGCTTGGGAGGTTGGACGATTGGCAATGAAAAAAGTTCACTGCTCAAAAACTCTGTTATTCTCATACAATCGGTTAGGAAGGTCGTTTCAGACTATTGCAGTGCTTTACCGCACTACCAAGCTACAAAAAAATTGTCCAACAAAAAAACTCAAATCTTTCGACTATGGCTTCTGACTTAACCTAAGGCATCGGGAGCGTGACTAAACTAAAACGTTTATGGAAGCCGTGAAGACTTTGTTAGTTAACGTCCATGACTTATTACATTCCTAATATAGCGGGAGGATTTATTGACAGCAGTGTCATCAAAAGTAGGCTAACGATCATGTTTTATTAGCTTCATATTATAGCAGGCGGCTTTCGAATATTCTGAATTATGTCTATTTTTGATAGATTTAATTTTCACCTAATACTTATCCAATTGAAATGATAAAATGGCTTAAAAAAAATTGGGGTGACCCCGTATGGAGCAAAGTTATTGCTGACGTAATCAAAACTGTTTTATATCCCACTATAGCATTTATCTGCATAGGTATTTACTCACTTATAAGTTCTGGATCTTTTTTTAAGCTTTTTATTCAATTATTTACTTTCAAAATTGAGCTATGGTTGGTGATACTCACAGGGATTTTAATTTTTTTAATTTGGACCTCAATAAAAAGAAATAAAAAAAAGACCCAATCTGATCCAAACGTTCTGATTGATCTCAACAATGTTGGAAATTACGATTTAGAGATTGAATTAATAAAAGGTTGGAAAGACGGAAAGGAAGTTGGTGATGTTGCGCGAGGTTCATTTAACATTGAACACGGCAGTCTTAACATAAATCGAACGAATACCGATGGAAGATTCTTAATTAGATTTATTAATTACTATGTTAATAATCAACGGGTTCAATTTATAAAGAGCAATCTTCAGTTAGAGTCAATTAGGCGGTTGTTTGTTACATTCGAAGCTAAAACTATCGGAGGAGCTCATACATTTAGAGTTACATGTAAAAAACACAATAGTACTGTGTGGGTACACAATGCCAGCGTTTCGTTTAGAGTAGACACTAACGGCTATCAGCGATTTGGCCGAATAATTAATGTTCCTATTGATGAAGATTTTATAATTCAGATGGATGATATAGAAGTTGAAAGCCCGCAATCAAGTATACAGATAAAAGACTTTAAGGTATTTGAACTGTTTTAGATTTTGTTATTTTTTCCCCGCTTTCTAAGTTTGTGTTTCGGACGACTTTGCTTGTAGGACAAGACACAATATGTAAAAAGCCTCAAAACTTTCCACTAAAAGCCTCTGACTTAACCTAAGGCAACTGCCAGAATGCCTTCCTAAAGCTTCCGAATTTTCGACCTATATTTTAATAACCATATTATAAAGGATAATTCCCCGAAAGCAACAATAAAAAAAGTTTTAATGGGATTTTGAACAGCACTTCTACGGATTTGTTTTAGTAGGGTTATTCGATTTGTATCTTTTTTGGCCGAATATTGATTTCTTGACAATTATATGACAATTAAGGCCGATTTACGAGTGTTTTACCGGAACAAAAAACAGTCGTTGTCCGTTTATAATAAGGAGACTGAAAATATGATTTGATTACCTCGAACAACCGATTTAATATGATCAGGTGGATTGGTTGAAATATCTATAAAAATGTTAAAAGACTACAAAATTAAAAATAATGAACTTTGATAAAATCCTTACGGCTTCTTTATTTTCATTCGTTTTAATTTGTTACGTTGTTGTGATTTGTATAAAGGATCATGTCGAAACGGTCTTCCATACTAGCATAATTTCTACATTAACCTTTCTTGCTGGGCAACTCAATGGCCTAAAATCGAGGAAATCATAATTCGATTTAATTTATTGATAATGCACTCCCGCCCGGTTAGGCGTCCGCGCTTACTGAACAATCATTTTGAGTGTCCACACTCGAGTAATGTGCTGAAGTATGAGAGCGGATACAACACTGAAGCCAGCGACAGAACACATGAACCCAACCGCGTCCAAAGGTTATTGGTGTATCTGCTCATGACAATTCTTACAAATAGAAACAAGCCAATCGATTGGCTCTTTTCCTATATTATATTTAGCGTATTTCTTGTGGTGTACTTGGGTAGCGCGTTCGCCACAATAAACACATTGCCAGTTATCGCGTCTGAACACCACATACCGTTTTCGCTGCCATGCATCAGATTGAAGATAGTCCTTATAATAATCGCGACGACGTTTACGACCTATTTCAAATAGCCAATGTTTACATGCAAAAATGCCTAGCACAATAAGTAATAAAACTAAAATCCCCATAGTTCATATTAATGATACATTTTAACTGTTGGCTGGTGTCATCGAACTACCAAGATACAAAGTCGTCGAAAAAAAAAGCCTCAAATCTTTCAACTTAAAGCTTTTACTTAAACTGGGTAGCTGGCAGGGCAAACCCCGAACTTTATGGCGGATTTAAATATAAGGTGTAGACGAAATCTAAAGGTATATCCTTTCGAAGTCAACGGACTTTGAACAGCGGAGTGCGGAAATTGAACCCGGACCCGCGAGTTATAGCGCTTTTACAATTGCCAGCGACTTTTCAACATGGTCGGTAGGCGAAACGTGATCGGTTTGCGATGAAAAGACAGCCACAATTTTACCTTCTTTATCGATGACAAAAGTAGTTCGCGGGATGAAACCGTGTGTAAGTTCCAGGCCGCGTGCGTCTTTCATCCCAAGCATTGGAGATGCCATCGTAAGGCCAAATAATGCTGCAATTTTGCCTTCTGCGTCTGACGCGACAGGAAATTTGCCCGCACAATAGTTCGGATCGGAAGAAAATGAATTCAACCGCTTAATATCGTCTGCTGATACACCGATAATAGTAGCTCCCGCCGCAGTAAATTTATCCTTGAGTTCGGCGAAGGCATGTGCTTCCGCATCACAGCCGCCGGTGTAGGCAGAAGGATAGAAATAAACCACAACGGGCCCCTTAGCAAGGGCTTTTTTTAATGAAAAATCAAATTCACTGCCGGCCAGGCTGGCTTTGGCAGTAAATGCAGGCGCTGCATCTCCTTTTGACAACATCTTTGATTGGGCAAAGCCAAATCGGGTTATCAGCATTGAAAAGCTGAAAATTAAAAAAGATAGGTAACAATATTTCTTGAACATGGCGGATTGTTTTGACTTAATAATAGTGTTGCAATCAAATCTACAATAGTTTGCAGAGAATCACCTCAAGTGTCATCAAAATTTTACTGTGCTGCCTCGAGGGGAACCGGTTGCAGCTTCCCCTGCCCCGCAAATCAAATTAACCAAATCCGTTTAACATAGTTTAAGGGAATTCTGGATGTTAAAGTAAATAGTGTGCAATAAAAACACCAAATGCAAAGAGAATAAGCTATCTCACCTGCTACGTGTCGTTTAATTTTTCCGCAGCTATTTCGATATTACAATGATGTTAGATGTTGATTTACAATTGTTAAGAGGTGTAAATGTATTGTTTTTCCAATAGCCTGATTTTGGTTGGGAGCCTTGTTCTGTTACATAAACATCGCTGCCATCAATAGCAATACCAATACTTTTTGTATAAAGTGTTCCATCTGCCAGGGCAGTAGGTACACCATTTTTCCAGTAGGTGGCTATAGTATTCAAGCCTGAACTTACATAGCCGGCAACATATACATCATTATTATTTATAGCAATTGCCAGAATAGATGCATTTGACGAACCATCTGTGAGGCTTACTAAAGCGCCGTCTTTCCAATAAGCGGCCACAGTATTCCCGTTGGCAGCCAACGTATTACCTCCTATATACACACTACCCCCGCTTATTGAAATGCAATTAGCAGACGCGATTGACCTGGGAACTGGATTATTAAAATTGGTGAGATTTACCTCATTTCCATTTTTCCAATACGCGGCATCGGCATTGTTTGAGCCTGCTACATATACATCACTTCCGTTTACTGCAATGGCATTTGCATAAGCATTGCCTGAGCCATCACTAAGTTTTACTAAGGCGTTATTTTTCCAATATACCGCTGTAAAAAAACTGGATGCAATGCCAGTACCCAAACCAAGTTCGGTGCCAACTGTGTAAACATCGGAGCCGTTAACAATAATATTACCCATTTGTAAATTACCAATTTCTGAATAGTTGCCGCCTTCATCTAATTGTGTTTCAATTCCGTTCTTCCAAATGGTTGCCACGTAAGTACCACTGTTTCCATTCGATAATGAATAACCGGCTGCATATATATCTTTTCCGCTAATTGCAACCGATGCATTATAATCACCAAAAGAACCCGGCAGGGATGTAAGTACGCCATTTTTCCAATAGGCCCCACCGTTGGTTGAAAAACCGGCCACGTAAACGTCTGTATCGAGGGGTGTTTTAGGAATACTATTTGAGCCTCCGGTTTTTTTACAGGCCAATATGTTGAGCAAAAAAAGTGTAGCTAAAGGAAGTAATTTCTTAATGTTCATGGTTTTGGAAAATGTTTGTGCTCAATATATTATTTTTGACTTAAATATTGAATTTATTAAGAATAAATAGAAATTTTCAATTTAATAATATCGATGCTGCCAAAAAACTGCTAATAATATCTCGTTGATTTTGCGGCAATTAAAAACGCAAACATGTTGGAGGTACATCAGTTAGTGCGGATGTTCCATCAACGGCTTAAAGATAAGCAGATTTGCTATCTGCGAGGCAGACAATTATCCCCTTACATATCGAATATTGGTTGTCGATTAAAAATGATATCCGATCGAAAGAGCTGTCGTTCTGTTTCTGTCAGTAATATCCCAGGCCACACTTGTTAAACCCAAACTATAGTTCAGGTCAATGGTAAAATGTTTGTTTAGTTCGGTACCTATTATAAAATTAATACCGTAATTAATTCGTTTGTCATCTTTATTGTGGTCATTCCCAAATGATATATTTCCCTGGTTGTCATAAGTAGTTGTGGGTTCTGTAACATGCTGACCAAATTTACCGGACAAGGAGTAATCCATGTATGGCCCCCCACCTGCATAAATTTTCACAGCTGGTGTTGCCTGCATCTTATATAGCAGATTTATAGGCAGTTCCAGGTAATTTACTTTGGTATTCCCTGATTCATGAACTACAAAGGGCTGATTGTTATTTGGAAATTCAAACTCTTCTGTGTATTTGCCGCCTTTTGTAATAAAAAATAATTCTGGTTGAATACTAAAGTGTTTAAATTCAACATCGGCCGTTGCACCAAACTGGTAGCCCACCCTGTTTTGATTAGAGCCAACATAGATATAGCTTGTCGGAGGAGCGCCGTTGTACGCTACGGTTGATAAATTTGCTCCTGCTTTAACACCAAAGCTCAAGCTTTGTGCAAAGGAAAAGGTAGTTAAAATGGTGATAAAAATAGTTAGTATAAATTTCTTCATGTATAAGATTTAAGCGTTGCAATTATAGAAATTTTTTAACCAATCATCTACACTGATTAAAAAATTGATCATCATCATTTATCGCAGAAGTATTTTTAACCATACCTCCTCAGTTAGTCCGGATGTTCCATCCCGGACTTAAATACAAGCAGATTTGCAATATGCGGGACGACATCTTCCAAACGAAAAAAAGCCTTCAGCGTTTCGCTTTAGGCTTTCTCCTTTATTAAGGTTTTGATAAAATGTAATTACACCATTGACGGAGCAACACCAAAAGCATGTTTGAAGGACCGCGAAAAGTGCGACAGGTTTTCGAAACCTACGTCCAAATAAACATTCGAGGGCTTACGCCCTTTTTCTCTAATCAAATAATAAGCTTCTTCCAGTCGTTTTTGCAAAAGCCACTGGCCGGGTGATGTTTGAAATATCTTTTCAAAATCGCGCTTAAAACTTGCTAAACTACGGCCCGTTAATCTGGCAAACTGGGCCGCGGGCACATTATACATATAATGTCTGTTCATGTAGTTTTCCAAATCAATTTTGTAAGGTTCGCTAAAATCAAACAAGAAGTTTTTGAGGTCAGGGCTTGATCGCAACAGCAATTCAACGGCCTCTGTTGTTTTGATTTCGGCCAAAACCGGTTTAGGCTGCGCATTATTTTCAAAATAAGGCATCAGCGAATCAAAATAACCTTTTATATAGGGATCATGCGGTAGTATAAGCATGGGCGACCCTGTATATTTGGCCACGGGCGAAAGCTTACTTTCGGCCCAGTATTTTCGTAGGAAATCCTGACCAAGAAAGATATTTATCGATTTAAATTCGCCTCCTGGCGGCGGCACCTTTATGGATTTCACCAACAGGTTTCTGCGGACCAACCCTATCTGCCCAGTGCCAAAAACCTTCGTGCCTTCAGGTGTTTGGATATGCGTTTCGCCGGATATGATATAACCTAAGGCATGTTCACAAACATATTGTTCATTTCCCCGGGCTTTTTCGTCAATACAGGAATAAAGCAGGTTATCCAGTTCAATATGTGAGGTATCTTTCATCTTAAGGCTCAAATATACTTATTCAATAATCGTGTTACCTTTTAAACTGGCTCATCATCATCTTATCAAACAACCTGTCGGATAATATTTTACGCATAAACAATGCGAGGGCGGCCATATACCCCCCAGAATATCTGGTTTTTGGCTTTTTAGCTTCAATGGCTTTCCGTATCAGTGCAGTAATTACCTCCGGGCCGGGCACTTTGTCGTCAATCGTATCAAACAATTCTGCAAATTGATCTGCCTTGTGTTTATAAGCAGTATGTCCCGACATTTTCCTTAGGTTATTACCTGCAATACCGCTCCACTCTGTTTTTATACCCCCTGGTTCTATCACTACTACATCAATGCCAAACTGCTCTACTTCGCTACGCAGACTATCACTCAGTGCCTCCAGCGCAAACTTACTGGCGTGGTACCAACCACCAAAAGCAAGGGCTAATTTACCACCGATGGACGTTACGTTAATAATGCGTCCGAATTTGTGTTTACGCATAGACGGTAAAACTAACTGTATTAAACGCGATGCACCTATAACATTTACTTCCAACTGATATCGCGCATCTGCCATAGGTACATCTTCAATGGCACCATACGACCCGAAGCCCGCATTGTTGATAAGCACATCCAACCTGCCCTCGTCTTTAAGTATGGTGTCAATTCCGGTAACCATTGATGCATCATCAGTTACATCCATTTCCAATATCTTTACGCCAAGCGCTTTAATATCGTCCATTTTATCTACCCTTCGTGCAGCGCCGTAAACTATGTGACCATCTTTTACCAGTTCTTTAGCGAAATCTTTACCCATTCCTGCTGATGCACCAGTTATTAATATTACTTTTTTCATTTTTCTCAATTGTTTTTGAATTACAAAACAAAGGTCGGTATAAAACAAAGAGCCAGGTTTGCTGAAAGGCTCAAATTACATGACTCAAAAGCTCAAAAAAATTGCAATACAAATTTGCGCCGTTTGACATTGAATGGGTGATGGAATTTGATCCAAATAATATTAACGAATTTAAAAATCCATGAACCACCAATATACAAATCTTCCAAACGAAAAAAAAGCCTTCAACTTTTCGCTTTAGGCTTTCTCCTTTAAGTTCAATCATAAATAAAAAAGCAATTATTTCGTTCTTTTTGTCGTATATACTTGACATTATGAAATGTTTACATATCTTTGTTGTAATTAAACAACAAACGTTATGGAACAATCAAAAAAAATCGCGCACGTGCAATCTATTATCTCCGCACTCATTTACGGAGCTACTTATATACCGGTAGTCTGGCTGTTAAAGCACCGGGTGTTTAGCCAGCCGGTATCACTGGTTATTGCTGTGGTACCGGTTATTACATTCGTCGTTTTTATTTTTAAATACATTAAATCCTTCGCCGCGATGGACGAGGTAAAGCAGCGCGTGCAATTTGAAGCCGTAGTGATCGGCTTCGCATTAACGGCTTTGTTATTGATGGTGCTGCTTTTACTGGGCCTGTGCGATATATCGAGCCCCAACTGGTTTGGATATGCCGATCTGGGCGTTTACTGCTGGCTCTTTTACTTTATCGGCTGGTTAATTTCCATAAAAAAATACGGCTTATGAAAAACACCATAAAAGTTGAACGCGCCAAGAAAAACTGGACACAGGCCGACCTCGCGAAACACATCGGCATGTCTCGGCAGGGTTTAAATTCTATCGAAACGGGCAAATTTGTACCATCCACCGTATTGGCTTTGCGGATGGCGAAGGCTTTTGATACTACTGTTGAAGTTTTATTTCAATTGGATGATACGGAGGGGTGATAATAGATATTTCTAAAAGATGAATATTGGTAAAAATATCGAACATCGAACAAGGAACATCGAATGATGAAGTGAGTTCGGCGTTCGATATTTTTATGCTCCGGCCAGGCTCATGCCATTTCCTCCAGGTTTTTAATGCGGAACATTTCGCGGGCTATCAGCTTACAATTGCTGCCCAATTCTTCCAGCGTGCAGCAAATCGTTTTTATCTTCACAGGCAGCTGGCCCACCGTTTCCATAAGGTCTACATGCAGCAATGCGGAATCAGTAAGTGTCCGGCTTCCTTTTAACTGATCAAACAACTGGTAAGCAGCTTCGCGGTTGTTGCCAAAAAAGTACTGCCCGTAATCAACAAAGCCTTTTTTGGTTTTCAGGCTTAATAAAATATAAAACTGTGTTTCCATCATCATCCTAATAAGCAAAAAGCCCCTGCAGGCAGGAGCTTCTTTAGTTAAAATAAAACCCTTACTTATTTGATTGTTATCTGCCTGCGCACGGCTTTAGCTTCTTCGCGTTTAGCAATGTCAATGCGCAGGATGCCGTCGGAGTAAGATGCATCAATGATGTTTTCATCTGCACTTTCGGGTAAGGTGAATGAGCGTACAAATGAATTGTAGCTGAATTCGCGTTTGCTGTAATTTTTACCGCTGTCGTGCTGATCCGTGGTTTGCTCTACCGAAATGTTTAGCACATTTTGGTCGAGGCTCAGTTTAAAATCATCTTTTTTAAGGCCCGGCGCAGCCAGCTCAATGTGATAGTTTCCTTCTGTTTCGCTTACGTTAACCGCCGGTACGCGGGTAACCATCCGGTCGGAAAAGAAGGTGTCGTTAAAAATTGATTCGAAAATGTCGTTAACGCCCGGCATTAATGCATTTCCATTGTCCCTTTTAAATTTAACCAATGTCATGGCCATTCTCCTTTAATTTTTTTTAAATGATTGAACAATTAATTTATTAAATCTGAAAGTTGTTTATCAAGCACTATGCCACTGCGTTGCGACTGAAAATTTTTCAGCAAAAAACTAAAAAAATGTCATAGTGAATGTCAATTTTTCATTGCCCGGGGTTTTAATATGCAAGGTTTAACGGTGTGGGCGGTATGAACTAAAGGAGGTGCAAATACTATCACCGACTTGATAGCATGCTTGCAAGATTTGTTACTGCTTACCTTCAACCTGTCGCATAGTAACTTAGCAAGAGAGGTGCCGACCTGTGTCGGCATGACTTGCTTTTTTAGTGGAATTACCCTTCCTCTTTAAAATAGATCTTATAGTAATTCATGGCTTTGGCATCGTCGAAGCCCTTTTCTATCAGCTGTTTATCGCCGTGGATGTACACATGGAAGTTTTTATCCAGCTTCAATACACTTTTGTAAACCCTGGCCTGCTTTTTAACCGCATTGCCCGATATTTCGAAGGTATCGCCAATGGGGCTGTCAAATTCCTGCTCGTACTGGCTCTTAAAATTCCTGAACGATTCAATAGCCTGCGGGTTGCCGATCACCTCGCCGGTAAATTCATCCATATCAAAGGTTTCCTTTTCCTTAAAATACTTCATCGAGCGGTTCAGCAGGTCAATCTTGTCGGCTTTGTTCATTTCAAAATCGTCATCCAGCTTTTGGGTCACAAAGTTTTTATAGATGCCCATGGTATTGCTGGTTTGGTTAAAGCTGTCGTTGCGTATTTTGAGCTGTAAAAAGTTATCCTTCCAGTACACAGCGGCATCCTTGCCGCCATTGGTTTTGTCGACTACCGCCACCTTGTAGCCGTTTTCCTTTTCAATGTTAAAAATCAGCGCGCCTTTGTCCAGTTTGTTGATGTCGATGGCGTTTTGCTCATAGTCAACCTGGAAGCCGCCCTTATCGGGATAAACTTTCAGGTACGTTTCTTTATTTTCCGATTTAAAAATACCTATCGCATCCAGCAGGTTGCCCTCTATCTGCACTTTGTTAAAATAAACCACATACAGCTCCCCTCCTTTTATGTTGGGATGATTGGTTACTTTATACAGGTGTTTGGCTATCTGCTGCGCTGTTTCGTGAAACTTTTCCTTGTCGGCGAATATAGAGGCGGCGAAGTGATAA
>CAZZUU010000068.1:0-13440 GCA_964657275.1 uncultured Mucilaginibacter sp.
GCCCTCGACCCCGCCAAAACCTTCTAAATGTGCCTTGCCCACGTTGGTTATAAGGCCATGTGTTGGTTGGGCGATGCTGCATAGCAATTCAATTTCTTTTTGGTGATTGGCGCCCATTTCAATTACGGCCATTTCGTGCGAATTTTCGATGGTCAAAATGGTTAATGGCACACCGATATGATTATTCAGGTTGCCTTGTGTTGCTTGCGTTTTAAAGTGCTGTGATAAAACCGAGTTGATCAGCTCTTTAGTGGTGGTTTTGCCATTGGTGCCGGTAAGGCCAATTACGGGTATAGTCAGTTGCCTGCGGTGGTGGCGGGCAAGTTCCTGCAAGGTGGTTAAAACGTCATCAACTAAAATGTATTTTTCGTCAAGCTTGTACGCGGGATTATCAATTACTGCATAAGCTGCGCCTTCGGCTATTGCCTGTTCTGCAAATGTATTGGCATCAAACTTATCGCCCTTTAAGGCAAAGAATAAACTATCCTTCGCAATTTTCCGCGTATCGGTACTGATATGCGGATGTTTAAGGAAAAGTTTGTAGATATCTTCAGTTGTTGTCATGGCCCCCTCTAAATCTCCCCCGGTAGGGGAGACTTTTTATTTTTATTTTTTTTTAAGTCCTCCCTACCGGGGAGGACTTAGGCAGGGCCTATATTTTCCCTGTTTTTCTCATCCAGGCAATAACGGCCTTTATCTCCCCGTAACTATAGTCTGCACCTAAAACTTCTTTTAACGGTGATAGTTTGTCGGCTCCATAGCTTTCCACACTGTCCTGTATCTTCAGTTTCTTCTCATTAGAAACCATCTCGGTTACCTCCATCGACCCGTTGTAAATATAAGAACTTAAATGCCCCTCGATAGTTGAAACGGCTAAACCGCGTTCAGCGGCAATTTCCGAAACATTTTTACCAGAACGGAACGATGTAAAACTATCGAATGCCGTATCAGAAGATCGTTTAACAGCGTTGCTGCGTTCGGTTTTCGCTTTTCTTTCACGCCTGGGAACTTTCTGTTTTATTTTGGACGACAATCCATTTTTAGCAGAATAGTTTTTTACGGGCAATAAAAATTCCCGTCCATAACGGGCCAGTTTAACATCGCCAAAACCGGATATTAGCCGCAACTCGTCGAGATTTTGCGGCAGATAGGTGGAGATTTCTACCAGTGTAGCGTCCGAAAGAATAACGTAAGGGGGTACATTTTCATGCTGGGCAATATCGCGCCGGATGTTTTTTAATTCGGAAAGCAAAACTGCTTCAAAAGGCAATGCTTCAGCGGGCAGATGCTCTTCTGTTACCTGCGAGGCTATCAGTTCCACTTTTTGCATGCCCTTCAATACCGGCTCACTGAGATTTGTTAATTTTAATACCGGGTATGCCCCGTCAGTAACCTGCAAATAACCCATTGCAGTCAGTTCCCGGATATACCGGTGCCATTCTGTTTTGCTGATTTCTTTGCCAACGCCATACGTTTTCAAGGTTTTATATTCTTCCTTGATATTTTTACTATCCGATCCGCGTAAAAAATCCACTATAAACGCGCTGCCAAAACGTTCCTTGAGCCGGCTCACCGCCGATAAAGCTTTCTGAGCAATTAACGTACCATCGAATCTTGTAAACTCGGTTAAACAAATATCACATGATCCACAAGTTGAAGGAAATTCTTCTTCAAAATACTTTAATAAAAACTGCCTGCGGCAAGCCTGCAGCTGGCAATAATTTACCATATCGTTCAGCTTATTCAGCATGATGCGGCTTTGCTCCGGGTTGTCATCGATCATCGCAAACTGCTTCAGCTTAATGGCATCACCCGGCGAATAAAGCAGCAAAGCTTCAGATGGCAGTCCATCTCTGCCTGCGCGCCCTGTTTCCTGGTAATAGCCTTCAATATTTTTGGGCATATCCACATGCACCACATAACGCACATTTGATTTATTGATACCCATACCAAACGCAATGGTGGCTACTATTATCTTAATTTCATCGCGTAAAAAGGCGTCCTGATTGCGGGCCTTTACCTCATGGTTTAACCCCGCGTGGTACGCTTCAGCTAAAAAGCCCTCCGCTTTTAAATCAGCAGCCAATGCTTCTGTTGATTTGCGTGAAAGACAATATATAATACCCGCTTCCTCTTTTCGTTCATCTAAAAATGCCAGCAGCTGGTTAATGCTATTCTTCTTGGGCACCACCCGGTAAGTAATATTTGCACGGTTAAATGACGAAATAAATACCGCCGGGTTTTTGAGATTCAGTTTATCGAGGATGTCCTTTTTGGTGAGCTTATCGGCTGTAGCCGTAAGCGCGATAACCGGGATATTTGGAAATTCATTTTTTAAACCTGCCAGCGCCAGGTATTCCGGCCTGAAATCATGGCCCCAGTGCGATATGCAATGTGCCTCGTCAATTGCGATGAGTACAACAGGGAGCGTTTTTAAAAAGCTGATCAGTTTACTTTCATTACCAAATAAGCGTTCGGGTGCGAGATATAACAGTTTTATCCCGTTGTTTTTTAGCCGGGTCGTTAGCTGCGCCTGTTCATCAGGCGTTTGGCTTGAATTCAGAAAGGCTGCGGGTATACCACTTACATTCAGGCTATCGACCTGGTCCTTCATCAACGCGATAAGCGGTGAAATAACGATGGTAAGACCGTTCAGTAACACGGCAGGCAATTGGTAGCATAACGATTTGCCGCCCCCGGTTGGCATAAGTGCCAGTACATCCTTTTTATTTAAAATATGCTGAATAATGGCTTCCTGCTCATGCCTGAAATCGCTATACCCAAAATATTTTTGCAGTGCCTGTAAAGGTGTCATGAATTATTAGTGTGCAGGTGTGAAGATATGCAAATGTGCGGATTTTGTTTAAACTGTAAATCATATTTAACAACTTCTCTAATTACGAAAGCCTCTTTCGGCCTATTAAATAAAACCTAAAATATTTTATTTAAATTAGCCTTTACTCATTTACTGCTATGTTAAAAAAGATATCCCTCTTGTTTATTTTTGCGGCTTTTTTAAGTGTTGCTTTTTCACAGGAAATTAAGTCGCCCGAAAGCTTTTTAGGCTACAAATTAGGTGACCGGTTTACGCCTCAATATAAAGTTGCCGCCTATTTTAATTATGTCGCGGGGGCATCAAAAAATGTAAAGCTGGTGCAATACGGATCAACTAACGAGGATAAACCGCTGTTAGCTATGTTCATCGCATCTGATGAAAACATCGGCCGACTAGAAGATATTAGGAAGAATAATTTACGCCTCGCCGGGGTAGAAACTACCGCCAGCTCAATTGCCAATACGCCCGTAATAGTTTGGCTAAGCTATAACGTTCATGGCAACGAGCCTGCTTCCAGCGAGGCTGCTATGCAGACGCTTTTTGACCTCGTTGATCCGGCTAACAGCCGCACAAAAGCCTGGTTAAAAAACACTGTTGTAATTATTGATCCCTGCTTAAACCCCGATGGGCATGATCGTTACGTAAACTTTTATAATTCTGTAGCCGGGGCGGTTCCGGATGTTAGCTTTTCTGCGCGTGAGCACGCAGAGCCGTGGCCGGGAGGCAGGATAAATCATTATTACTTTGATCTTAACCGCGATTGGGCATGGCAAACGCAAAAGGAAACACGTGCCCGCCTGGCATTATATAACCAATGGCTGCCGCAGGTTCATGTTGATTACCACGAGCAGGGCATTAACGAGCCTTACTATTTTGCCCCGGCTGCGGAGCCGTTCCATAAGGTAATAACGGCCTGGCAGCGTGAATTTCAAACCACTATCGGCAAAAACAACGCAAAGTATTTTGACCAAAATGGCTGGTTATATTTTACAAAACAGGAATTTGACTTGCTCTATCCTTCTTATGGTGATACATACCCCACCTATAACGGCGCAATAGGCATGACCTATGAGCAGGCGGGTATTAGCGCCGGCTTGGCAGTACAAACGCGAAGCGGCGACACCTTAAAACTTGCAGACCGGATAGAGCATCACCATACCACAGGATTATCTACAATTGAAGTAACCTCGGAACATGCCCAAAAGGTATTGGATGAGTTTAAGAAGTTTTATGATAATAGCCGCACCAATCCCGGGGGCGATTACAAAACATACGTTATAAAAAATGATAACCAGGATAAAATAAATACTTTAGGCGAACAGCTTCAACGCAATGGAATCAAATACGGCTTCGGCCTTAATCAAAGCGTTACCGGTTATAGCTATTTGACCGGCAAAACGGAGCAGTATGCAGTTAAACCGGGCGATATGATTATTAATGCCTATCAGCCTAAATCGGTGCTGTTAAATGTGCTGCTGGAACCTAAAACGTTTGTTGCGGATTCAAATACCTATGATATAACTGCATGGTCGTTGCCTTACGCTTACGGGTTACAGGCTTATGCCTTGAGGGAATCGATTGTGCCTGCACAGGTTAAGATTACGAACGTAGTACTATCACCTCCCCCTCCATTGCCCCATGCATATGCCTACGTGTCATCCTGGCAATCGGTAAGCGACGTACAATTCTTAGCTGCCTTACTTAAGAAAAATATCAAGGTAAGATATTCGGAAAAAGCATTTGAAGCCGCCGGAAAAACATTTGCTGCCGGCTCATTACTTGTTACCCGCGCCGGTAATGACCGTGCTAACTTTGATCAATTGGTTACCCAAACAGCCGCAGACCTGGGCCACTCTATTACGCCGTTAACATCCGGCTTTGTTGAAAAGGGGGCCGATCTTGGGTCGGATGTGATCAGGTACATCCGTCAGCCAAGGGTGATGCTCATTGCCGGCGACGGCGTTTCTGCAGAGGCAATGGGCGAAGTTTGGCATTTGTTTGAGCAGCAAATTAACTATCCTATCACACTGGTAAGATATAAAGACTTAGGCAGGACAAAACTTTCCGATTTTGATGTTGCTATATTCCCCGATGGCGAGTACGAGGATTTTCCTTCGGATAAATTGCAAAATTGGGTGCGCGATGGCGGAAAGCTGATCGCACTGCAAAATGCAGTTGCCCAATTGGTTGATAAGAAAGGATTTGATATTAAGAAGAAAGAAGACAAAAAGGATGATAAGGCAGACAAGCCAGAGGATAAAAGCAAACTACCTGTAAAACTGTACGAAGACCGGGACAAGGATGCGATAAGGACCACCGTACCCGGTGCCATCTATAAATTAAACCTGGACAACACTCACCCGCTCGGCTTTGGAATGCAACCCTACTATTTTTCGTTAAAATTGAGCGACGATATTTATGATTTTTTAGGTGCCAGCGGATGGAACGTAGGCACTGTTAAAAAAGACGCCTACGTATCGGGATTTGTAGGAGAAAAAAGCAAAGAAAAAATTAAAGACGGTATGTTGATCGGTGTTCAATCACTTGGCCGCGGTACCGTAATTTATATGGTTGATGATCCTATTTTCCGCAGTTTTTGGGAAAACGGAAAGCTGCTATTTGGTAACGCGGTGTTTATGGTAGGGCAATAAGCCCCCTAACCCCCTAAAGGGGGAACTTTTCTTCTTGCTCCCCCTTTAGGGGGCTGGGGGGCCTACCTACCTTCCCCTTTAACCCTTCCTTTTTCGTCATCTGCGCCGGTTTGGTGTTGGCGGGCCTTTATTTTATTGTTCCCAAAGTTGTAGGTAAACGTTAAGCGGGCTATACGGCTTTCACGTTTCTGGTAAATATCCAAATTGGTACTTTGATAATTACTGCTTACGTTGTTGGTACGGGTATTAAAAATATCACTTACCGAAAATTTAACGTTTGCTTTTTTGTTGGCGAAAGAGTGGCTTATGCCAGCATCAGTTGAATATTGCGGCTTTACATTGAACAGCCCGTAGGTTAACCCCGATTGATAGTTGGACGTTACTTCAATTTTATAGCCCTTAACAGGTAAAAATGTTTCTGTGGCCCTGATCTGGTAAGCCGATTGCCCCCTGTTTAAATTACCGCCTTCAAGCCCGTTTGATTTAAAGCCGAGGTAGAAACCTGTCGCGTTTACATCGCCGCTCCACCACTTGGTTATGGTATATGAATCGTAGACATTAATGCTATAGGATTTTTGTGTTTGCAAGTTTTGCTGTGTTACAAAAGAAACCTTCGTGGCCGGATCGGTACCAGGGACTTCTACTATTACATCCGTAGTGTTGCTGTAACCCAGGGTTACCGTAAGGCTTTTATTATAAGTATAATTAAATTCAAAGTTGTCGGTATACTGAGGTTTTAAGAAAGGGTTTCCCTTTTCATAAGTATATGGATCAAGATGGTATACAAAGGGGTTAAGGTTATCATATTGCGGCCTGTCTATACGGCGGCTGTAAGAAAAACTAAATTCATTTTTATCATTTATGGTATGATTGATAAACACGCTGGGGAAGAAGTTAAGGTAATTACGTTTTATGGTTTGAATTACATTCGAGGAATCGCCTGTTGCATTTGAGCTGGTATATTCAGCTCTTACTCCTGCCTGTATCGAAGTTTTCTTAAAATCCTTACTTAAATTGATGTACCCTGCATCTATTTTTTCATCATAAATAAAATGATTGGAACTTTCATAAGGCGTACCTGGTGAAAGTGTTTCCAACAGGTTATTATCTGTTTTTACATTACTGAATTTTAACCCTGATTCCAATTTAATCGATTTGGTTAGCGGGTTAGTATAATCAACTTTAGCTGTGCGGATGTCAATATCGGCTGGGGTTAAGTTTCCAAGGTATGCCTGTGGATACTGGGTGCTTCCGTCCGCCAAAAAGAAATCCGTCATATATGTTGATGTTACATTATTCTTGAATTTTGAATAATCCAGGTCAGCGCTTATCTGCTGACCGGCTGTATCAATTTTATAGATGTCATTCAGGTTAAACGCAATATCGTGAAAGGTTTGGTGAACTGTTGATACCGTGTGCAGCGATGAATCTTTCTGCATAAAATTGGGGCCGATATTGGTATTGTTATCATTTAACCCGTCCTCGCCATTAAAATAACCGTTAACCAGGAAGCCGATAGTGTTTTTAGATGACAGGTCATAATCGGCGCCTAAGCGATAACTATTGTTGTGTGTGGTTTCGGGCAGGTTTGTAAACTGGTTAAAATAGGTTGCTTTGCCTGTATCAGTAACGATACGCTTAATGCCGATATCCTGGAACCGCTTATTATCATTGTGACTAAAAGAACCAAATATATTCAGGTTGCCTTCTTTATGGTTTAAAGATATCGTCTCGTTGTCTTTCCAGTTGTGGCCATAGCCGGTACCTACGGTTACGCTACCATTGGTGCCCGCCTGTTTGTTCTTTTTCAATTTGATATTGATGATCCCCGAGTTGCCGGCGGCATCATATTTAGCAGAAGGGTTAGTGATAATTTCGATGGACTGTATAGTAGTTCCATCGGTTGAACGGAGCAATGTGCCCAATTGTGCTGATGAAAGGTAGGTGAGCTTGTCGTTTATCATTACTGTAACGCCTTGTTTTCCTTTCAGGCTTATATTATCATCCTTATCAACCGATACGCCCGGTGCACGCTCCAATATGTCCATAGCTGAATTACCTGCTGCTAAAACACTGTTTTCTACATTCATTACCGTGCGGTCAGTCTTTCGCTCAATCAACGGTTTTGATGATGTTATACTAACGGTACTTAAAGTATGCGTTGCCGGCAACAGCTTTAATATCGGCGCGATAACGCTTAATGTGGTATCGGTTACAATAAATGCAGCACTCGCTGTTTTCTTATATCCTACCACAGTGGCTTTAATTACATAGTTCCCCACTTTTACATGGTCAAAAGCATAGGCACCGGCTTCGTTGCTTAACGTGCCTTTTACTATCGACGAATCCTGTGCTTTAAGCAGGCTAACAGTGGCATAGTCCATCGGCTTGCCTTGCTCGTCCAGCAACGAACCCGAAACCTTCGCTTTAGGCGCAGTACTTTGTGCGTATATGACACTGGTAAACATTACGAGCAGTGTAAGGATATAGAGAGTTTTTGTAATAATTGATTTCATGATTTCGGATATTTAAGGCAATAACATGCCCATTAAAGATTTTTTGTCTTTTTAAATTTTTGACGATGTTTTAGTTTATTCCGGTTATATACCCGGCAGTGTGTTTGTATTTATTTTTATATAGACTTTCTCTTTATTGTTCGTGTTTGCTATTAAGATGCAATAATGGGGTATTTGGTTACAACTTATTTTCATTAATTGGCTACCGGGCAATTTTCATCGGTAAACTGCCTGTTTTCATCGGCAAGCTTGATGAGGGATGGAGAAAGGGTAACTTATATTTAAAAATGGTGGTCTAAAATGGTTGTAATTCTCCGTGAATTTTTGAATAGCAATTAAATGCAACGCTTCAATTGAAATTGCTTGTGATTGTTATTTAATAACAAGTTTCCTTTGGTAGTTAGATCACGACCAGGTAAATAATAAAGCCGGAAGATATGCTTCCGGCTTTGGTTTGGATTAGTAAATTATCCTGCTGATATCAAGTTGCGCCTCCGAATGTTTGCTGCCTTCCTGATTTAAGCCACAGTGCCTTTAAGCAGACCCTATAAACTTTTCGGCTTATTAAAATCAGATAAAAATTACTGTTCAACAAAGTGCCAGCATACGCCGGCCAGGTCAATAATATTCACTTCCCTGCCATAAGGTTCCTGTTTGACCTGCCCGATACGGACGCCATATTTTTCAGGCAATTGTTTGTCCAGTACCATGTTTCTAAATTCATCCACATTATCTACCTTAACGCTGAGCATAAAATTTTGCGCAAATTCAACGTTATCAAATTGTTGTAAAATAAATCGGCAATCGTCCCGCTGAAAACCAACAAACCCGGGTGCCTCCCAATTAATATGAAAGCCTAATTCAAGAAAAAACTGTTTCGACTCGTCAAAATTACTCCCTGAGGGGACAAAGGGTTCCAATGATAAAAATTTCATACGCTATTTATTTATCAAATTTATTTGTTCTATAACGTAAAACAACCTCACTTTTTGTTGCAGCCGGTCAACCTTATATCTTAGTGTTTGCCTTTTCGTGTGGCGAAAGATCAAACGGCACAACTACTTTGAAGCTAACATTGCGGCCCATGTTAAAAATACCTGGCTGTACACCTGCCGGAACAACCGGATTATCGAAATATTTAAGCCTGCTCATATTTGATTGATAATTCACGTTCGCAAGGTTTGTTCCTTCGATAAAAAGCTCAATCACTTTTTTGCCATCGGCATTCACCAGGTTGCCGCCAATACCCGCACTAATTAAATTATAACCGGCTGTATAGGTCTCTGTCCCATAAGCCGAAAAGAAGTGGTTCTGTGCGTCGTAATGATCAAGGCCTGCAAAAGCGTATACATTTCTTAAACTGCCGAATCCTTTTGCGAAAGTCCCTCTCAGTTCCGAATGGGTATGCAGTGGTGGAATAAACGGTAAATATTTCAAACTGTCAGGAACGGTACCACCTGTTCCCAGGTTCTGTCCATAAGTTAAGGTAAGGGAGTTCTCAAAATGCAGCCACGGGAAGGGGTGGATATCCAAACTAAACTCGCCGCCGTTTATCCTTGCCTTACTTTGTACATAGCCAAATTTACTATACTGCCCGTTAGCATCAGCCGTGCCATCAGCGTCAACACGTTGCGGGTTACCGTTGGCATCCAGCAATTGCTGCTGAAATATATAGTTTTGAATGCTGTTGTTAAAAAGCTCAATACTGGCCGATACGTTTGGAAAGGTGAAAAAAGCACCAATATCTTCCTGAACGCTAAATTCGGGTTTAAAAGTATCGTCGCCTACATGGTATATCTGCGAGCCGGGATCAGGGCCATTGGCTGAAAGTTCTGCTATACTTGGCGCGCGGAAACCGCGGGCGACATTCGCCTTCATCAAAAATGAATTGGAAAAATTATACGTGGCGCCAAAACTACCCGATGCCCCTGTAAAAGTTTTATTCAGCGGCGTAAATTGTTGGATAACATTTGGCGTTGAACCCGGATTGGAACCGGTATAAAGCTTAGGAAAAAAAGCGGTTGATGTGTCTACGTAGGCGGCCTGCCCTGTGAATGAACGGCTGTCGTACCTTGCTCCGCCGGAAAGATCTAACTTTCCGAAGGTTTTCTTAACCACAAAAAATGGCCCGACATCAAACTGGTGATAGGCCGGTATTGGAAAATCGGTACTATAGCCTAAAGTGTTGCTTTGATACATGCCGTTAACGCCAAACGTGGTTTCGTAATCTTTGGCGATGTTGAAATTATACTTTACATCGTAGGTATAGGTGCTCAACTGCAGGTTCAGTCCCGGAATATCGGCATCCTGCGGGTGCGTATATTCCCGCCGGTGTGAAAACTGATAGCCGAGGTTAACCATCAGGGTACCGCTGCCAACGTTAAAACTACTATTGTTATAGATGCGGTAAAGCTGAACGTGCTGGTGCAAAACAGGGATCCCGTATGAGTTCAATTCAGATTCAGGAACAACGGGCCGGTAAGTATCAGAATCAGTAATTTGTTTGGTAAATTGACGTGTAAGTGGGTCGCGGCTACCGTCCGGTATATCCTGCAGGTCGTCAAATACCGAAGCGTTGAGGTATGACGATCCCCATGATTTATTTAAGCCGACCATTACCCTTGCATCCTTTTCCTTAAAACCGGTAGCGTAAACTCTGCCGTCGTGCTGATTTTGATAATCTTTTGCCTCCTTGTCGGATAATATTGTTCCCCAAACAAACCCGTTATTATTCCCCTGCAGCCTGAACGAACGGTTTATCAACCCATTGTTCGTGCCGTATATCCCGGTAAAGGACCCCAATATTTTGCCGTCCGGAACGGGTAGCGGGGTAAGTAAATTAACAACGCCGCCAATTGCATCTGACCCGTAAGTTAAACTTGCAGGGCCCTTGATGATCTCGACCCTGTCGATGGAATTTTGATCCACTTCAATCCCGTGTTCATCGCCCCATTGCTGGCCCTCCTGCCTTATGCCATCCTGCAAAGTAATTACCCGGTTATAGCCTAACCCGTGGATATACGGCTTTGAAACGTTTGGGCCTGTAGTTACTGCGCTTACACCGGGTAAGTTGGCAATCTCATCGATAACGTTGCCGGATGCTGAGTGCTCATCAATATAGGCTTTACCTACTGCCACCATTGGAACGGGGTCCCTTTTTATTTCAGTAGCCTTGCTTACGCCGGTGATCACTACCTCGCCGGTTTCAATGGAAGATGCTGCTAACTGAACGTTAAGTACTGTTGTTTTTGTGAAATCAACCTTTTCGGTAAAAGTAGCGTAACCCAGGTAACTCACCTGCACCAGGTAAGTGCCCTTCGGCAAACGTGTTAATGTATAATTGCCGTTAATATCGGTAATAGAACCGCTTTTTATATCCGGAACATTCACCGTTGCCCCGATAATCGGCTTGCCATCTGCTTTATCCGTTACGGTACCCGTCAATGTTCCTACGCCTTCTTCCGGGCCGGGAGCTGATTTTCGGGCAGCTCTGGAGACGGTCGCAACAAGTAACAAAATAATTAATAGTCCCGTTATTCTTATTTTAATGCTCATATTAATTTAATAGTGCTGTATTAAAAATGATTGATTTGGATGTTTAACCCGGTAAAATTGTTTGACATATTCTCGGGATAATCATTTATCGCGAATAGAAATCACTTACCGGTAACAACTTAAAAGCTGATTAGCTTTTTATTTTTTAAGAATAAACAGGCGATGGAGGCGCGCGACCGCAGGAAAGAATAAGCTGAATGCTGGTGAAATTGTATTCAAATGATTTAAACACATGTACAGCGCTATCCGCAGGGCAAGCGTAAACATGGGTAGTAGCAACCATTTTATTGTGATGCATTACATCACAAAGCCGGCATTTTTCGCTAACTGTTTGCTGTGAGGTGCTTTTTACAGACTTGTGGGTTAAAAACGTACTTTTTACCGTATTATGCTGGTGCGCATAGATCATAAACTGACCTGCTATAAAGCAGGTAAGCAAAATCCAGGAACGGATAATATGATATTTATTCGTTTTCAAATCAAAAATGCCTCGGGGAGCGCGCTGCAAAGATAATTATTATAAAATACCAAATACGTAACAAAGCTGTTAAATGCAACATTATTTCATTTGGTCATTGGTCATTAGTCATTGGTGCAGAGTTCAAGACCTATTGGATTTCCCGATTTATTAAACTTCGATAACGAATCTTCAGCACCTTCTTACGATACCAATGACTAATGACCAATGACTATATTTGTCCTCATGAAACCTGCAGAGATTAATTTAAGATGGAGCGCACTACAGCAACGGATAGCTGATGAATTTGACAGCGAGAAGCCGGATATAAAAGTATTGCTGTTTCTTATCGGCGTACAGGAGCTTGGGCAGGGGCCAAAAAAATTCAGTAAACGCCAAAAAGAGGAGCTGATGCATATAGCCAATTGCAAGTTATTCAGCATGATGGGCTTTTATGAACTGGAAGGGCTCGACCAGGACGGATGGCCGCATTGGAAACTGGTAAAAACCATACCGAATTACACACTTTTAGAGCAGGAAATGGTATTAAAATCGCTGATAATTGATTATTTTGGTGAGCTGGAGTAAGCGCAATGAAGAAACTTTTCATCCTTAACATTTTACTGTTTTCGCTCGTAACGGCTTATGCCAAAGCGCCAAAGAACCAATATGTGCGGATAACCACAAGCTATGGCGTTTGCATCGTGCGTTTATATAACGAAACGCCAAAACACCGGGATAACTTTATCAAGCTGGTAAAAAAAGGCTTTTATAATGGCACCCTGTTTCACCGGGTTATACAAAACTTTATGATACAGGGCGGCGATCCTGATTCTAAAAGCGCAAAACAGGGGGCAGAACTTGGCAATGGTGATGTAGGCTACACCGTTCCGGCAGAGTTCAGGGATAGCCTTTTTCATAAACGGGGCGTGATCGCCGCCGCACGCGATGATAATCCATTAAAGGCATCCAGTGGCTGCCAGTTTTATCTCGTGGAAGGAAAGCGATATACTGATGGTAAGTTAGATACCGTGGAACAAACCCGCTTAAAGGGCCGCAAGATCCCCGCCTGGCAACGAGAATATTATAAATCTGTTGGCGGTACGCCGCAGTTGGATCAAAATTATACAGTTTTTGGAGAAGTTGTAAATGGCATTGATATGGTTGACCGGATAGCTGCCGTAAAAAAAGACAAAAATGACCGCCCGCTGGAAGATGTACCGATGACGGTTGAGTTATTAAGTAAAAGGGAATGCAGGAGACTTGATAACATTTTATTTGCTAAACAACATTGATCTTTTTATTTCGGATTTCGGATGTTCGATTTCGGAATTATTTAGAATAAATATCTTCGATCAAATTGAAAAAAATAATAACAAAAAACTTAAAGGTGCATCAAAATTTGATTTCAAAATTTAAAATCCG
>CAZZUU010000069.1:0-5604 GCA_964657275.1 uncultured Mucilaginibacter sp.
CGCTCATTTTCGAGCGAAAGCATGATCTTTTTCTTTTTACTGATCGTCCGCTTTTTCAGCAACTCTTTTTCGCTGGTTTTCGTCGCGGCATTGAGGAAATTGCAAACGATGCCTTTTGCGGTCCGCGGTTCGATGCTGATCGCTTTACCCTTGGCCAGCGTTGCGGAATAGGTTTTTAAAAATAACCGTGCCATTTTGAGCGCTTTGACCGGCTCAAATCCCAGGTTGTCAAAGGCGATAAAGATACTGCACACCAGGCGCACGGTCTCATGGCTAGCCGGGGCCAGCAAGGCTTCGTCAAAGTCGTTCAGGTCAAAATAAACCAGTTTATTGTCGCCCTTATAACTACCGAAGTTCTCGATATGCAGGTCACCGGAGATCCACGCCAGCGGCGAAAGCGGCAGGGGGTCCGCCGCTGCCAGGTCCTGATAGAATAAATGGCAAGTGCCCCGGAAAAAGCGGAAAGCGTTATCCGCCATGGCCTCGTATTTTAGCTTCACCATGTCGGGTAGCAGCCCTTTATTAAAACCTATTAATCTATCGTAAAGCTCGCTCATTTTTTTTTCGACGGTTACGTTGTGATTTGCGCTGCTGGTTTTCTTCGGCGGCGTCAATGGAGTGGGTTTTTGTCAGGTCACTCTCCTTCTCAGCCAGCACAGACAGCTTCCGGTAGAACTTGTACAAATGATCGAGCTCTTCCTCTGTTAGATCTTCGATATTGACCATTCGGTTACTCGTTCCTTCATGCGAGGCCAGCAACTCGTTCAGCTTCAAATGGATGGCTTTTGAATCCTTGTTCTGTGATTTCTGGATCAAGAATACCATCAGGAAAGTAATGATAGTAGTGCCCGTGTTGATGATCAACTGCCAAGTTTCGGAATAATGGAACACCGGCCCAGTCACCGCCCAAACCAATATCGTAAGTGTAGCAATGATAAACGCTGCTGAGCTACCCGTCGCTGCGGTCGCCCAGTTCGAGAACCGCTCAAATAAATTCTTTTTCTTTTTCATGATTAGTTTTCCAATTGATATGAATTTCGCTATCACCCGGAACGATAAATTCAAGGTGGCCTTCTTTAGTTTTTTTGCTGGCCAAGGCAGTTTTGCTGCTGGTCATGGTCACCGTAAACTCGGGCATTTTCCCCTGTTCGGTTTTGACCAGCATCAGGCGGCTCATGAGCCGGCCGTCGCCGGCTAGCCGAAATTTGGCTGGGCGGTGTTTTTTCGGTGAAAAGCCGTAGGTCGGGTAATCCGTAAAGATCATCAGTCCCGCTTCTTCGACCTGCATATAGTGCCGGGGCAGGATACCAAAGGCATTGCCCGCGCCATAGACTTCCTGGCCGACCGCGCCTGATTTTTCCCAGCCGTCGTGCATATCTTCTAGCGCGATCCATAGGTTGGCGTCCACTTCACCCACTTTGACTTCTTCGGATAGCATATCTTTCGGCAGCATGGTGGGATAATAGTATACAGCCCGCTCTACTAAAAAACGGATATACTCGGCCATCAACAACCTTAATGAAGGTAAAAGGTCCTGATTTTCGGCATGGCGCAGGTAATCATGAAAGGCGCAGAAGACTTCCTGCTCCTCGTACACAGCGGTATATGGGGCGTCATTGAGTGGGAACAGTGCAAAGAAGCTCGCGAAGTTTTTCCCGTAACCATAATTGCAGTCCCAAAGTCGGACGTTTTTAAATACATTAGCAAGGCACAGGTAGCTTAGCTCCTTATAAACCTCTTTTTTAGTTACTTTATACAGGCGAAGTAAAGCGCCGGCTGAAAAGGAAGTATTATTGGCCTGGTAAAATAATTCAAAGCCAAGGCCTTTTAATTTTAAAGCCGCTTTTTCTGCTTCTGCCAAATAGCGTTTCTTGCCGGTCAGTTCCCAGGCCTGGAGCATCACATGGGCGTAAAGACCGGGCACATCCTTTTCGCCGCCTTTGCCCGGCTGCGTTTCCGCTTTTACAACCTCCAGCGTATCCATTGTATAAAAGACCGGCCAGCTGTACTTGAAATGATGCGCTACCTTGATCGCAAATTCGAGCGAATCCAAAAACAACTGTTCGGCAACTTTATCGCCTTTCAGTGCCAACCGCGAAAGGTTCAGCAAAGGATGGTGCAAATACCAGGAATCCATCACCAGCGGCTTTTTCTGTTCCTCATCACCTTCCATCTTATCCGCCACCTTGGGATGCCAGCGCATGATCGTACCGAACTTTTCATCGTAAAATGCAGGTAAGCCCTCTTTGATCTTTTTCATAACTTCCAGCTGGGAGTCGTTCCATTCTACGTAGTCGAGCAGCGGTAATAATACGGCCAGCTGCACCATGATCTCCGGCGGAGTGGCATAATCGCAGACATACGCGTTGAAATAATGATGACCATCCACCTGTGACCAGCAACCAGGACTTTCAGTCAGGTCATGCAGGCCTTTTTGCAGAATATCGGGCCAGTGTTTGTAGGTTGTCGTCGGTTTGGGCAGCGCCAGGTAAACTGCCGCCAGCAGATCAAGGTATTGCCTGACCATCGCAGGCTCATCCGCGGGCACTTCTTCTGAAAATGCAATCACCGCGTCACTCAATACATAGCGCTTACCGGTTTCCAGCGGTATGTTCTTCAACGTAGGCGGCAACGCAAAACCGATCTCCGGCCACTCCCCGCCAACGGTATCGCCCGCAGATGTTTCGGTAGCTTGGTTGTAATCTGCCAACGCGGTTAGGTTCTGCAGGTACAACACCGATCCGGCTTTTGGCCGGGTGAGGTTAAAATATAACTGGCCGGAACGCGTACCCACTTGCCTCACCTTAATGTCGCCGTCAGCGAGCTTTTGACCGCGTGCTCCGAGCGGCACGATGTCCCGCGGCCAGAAAGGAAATAATAAAGGTGCTGCCGTAGTCAAGGACGTTGTTAAGCCCAACACGGTCGTTTCACCCGTAGGTAAACTTACCGCTATTTCATAGTTGCCGAGCAGTGAGCTGATGCGTATAATGACTTTTCCACCTGTTGGTTTGATCTTTTTGATTTCCAGCCGGTCACTCGGCGAATAAGCCAGCCGAAAGGCGATACGGCTGCCCTTCGGCCACGCTGCAACCAGCCAGCAGCTGTCGTCTGCCACATAAACTTTAAAGGAATAAATGCCGGCCTGCTGTTCGTAAACAGGTTGGAGATCCGGGCTGTTCAATTTGGCATTGGTGTTCAATAGCCAGGGTGATGTTGCATTCATCGTAAAAAAATTAAATCGTTTAACAATCCTTTAATTACTCCGTGAACGCTCAGGTAGCGTAAAAAAAAACGTAAGACATTAACTACATGCGAATAATATTGTTTTAATATTTCTTTAAAAAATATAATATTAATTTAAAACACAAACAACCTCTTTTAGTTATTTAAAGGCTAACAACCCAATTAATCATCATCAAAAACGGACATAAATGGACGAACACTTATTTTTATTTGGACAGCGCGTACTGACCCCTGCAGGTGAAGGAGAAGTGGTAGAGACCATTGGCGACAAGATCGTTGTTAAGCTGGATACGGGGTCGACGGAAACCTTTGCTTCAGACGACGTGCAGGATAATAACAGCGCAGGTTGAAACACAAAACCAGCAACCGGGATATAATTCAGAAAAAATGAAGGGGGACTTACAACGTTTTAAAGCTGCACATGACAGGGATTATGAAACTGCGCTGGCGGAGATCAGAAGCGGCCGCAAGCGAGGTCACTGGATGTGGTATATCTTTCCGCAGATCACAGGTTTGGGCATGACCGAAATGTCACGCTTTTACGCCATAAAAGATATCGCGGAAGCCGGTGATTTCCTGATGGACCAGGAACTAGGCCTGCGGCTGACTACGATCTGCAAAGCGCTGCTGGATTTGGAAACCAATGACCCGCACGCAATTTTCGGGAGCCCGGACGACCTCAAGCTTAAATCATCCATGACCCTCTTCGATGCCGTGCCGGCGACCTTCCCGGTATTTAGCCAGGTACTGGACAAGTTCTATAATGGCGAACGCGATCAGAGGACACTGGAGATACTTGGCATTAAAATGGATTAACCAAACAAAAAGCTAAAAAAACCAAGATAAAACACACCATGAAAAAGCTAATGTACATCACATTAATCGCAGGTGTCGCCTTTATGGTACAGGCCTGTCACACTCCTGACCAGAAATGGGATAGCAAATCCAGCGCAGATACCCTAAACAATATGAAAGATTCGGTAGCCGATCCGTCGAAGTCAATTACAAAGGATTTGGTGATGAAAGTCAGTAAATACGACGCGAAATTCGCTGTAGCTGCGGCTGATGACGGCATCGCAGAAGTCGAACTGGGTACGCTTGCGCAGCAAAAAGCAGCCAGCGCGAAGGTCAAAGACTTCGGCGCCATGATGGTCAGCGACCACAGTAAAGCCAATGATGAAATGAAAGCGCTTGCAAAATCCAAGGGCATCACTTTGCCAACTGCTATTGATAGTGACGAACAAAAAGTAAAAGATGAGCTGTCATCAAAATCAGGTGCTGACTTCGACAAAGCTTACGTTGCCGATATGATCGAGGATCACAAAAATGACATCAAAGAATTTGAGGATGCCACTCAAAACCTGAAGGACCCCGACCTGAAAGCATTCGCGGTGAAGACCTTGCCAACCTTAAAAATGCACCTCGATGCGATCCAGAAGATCCATGACAGCATGAAATAAAGCAACCCCTATAATAGGAAGCGGCTCGCCCTTGTCAGTCCGGCCTTTTTTTAAACCAATTGTTCAAGTATCGCCTGGATAGAGAAATGCGCGCCGCAAACAAATTCATCGGCCGCGCCGTAGTAAATTGTTACCTTGTCTCCGTCCACGACATGCCCGTTGGTAAATACCACGTACCCAAAAAAGCCGCTTAATTCATAAGCTTCTGTGGGCACCATGATCGGGTCAATCGTCCGTGAAATGACTTTCGAAGGGTTATCCAAATCCATCAGAAAAGCGCCCAGGCAATACTGGTGCTCCGCATTTGCACCATGATAAATCTCTAGCCAGCCGCGCCCGGTACGGATGGGCGCAGCGCCGGCACCAACGCGCGCGCTGTCCCAAAGACCGGGCCGGCTCTTGAGCAGGCATTGATGGTTACCCCATTGTCTGCCGTCGGAAGATTCCGCCAGCCATATATAATTCCCGCCGATCTCTTTGCTGCTGGGCCGGTGCAGGCAATAGTATTTACCGCCAATCTTTTCCTCGAAAATGGCGCAGTCCTTATTATGCGGCGGCAGGATCATACCGCCGGATTCGAACTGGTGCCAATCTTTGGTTATTTGTAAACCAACGCCAACGCCGCTATCCGATACAGCTGTATAGGTAAGGTAATAAGTGTCTCCAATCTGCGCGACACGGCAATCTTCAACTCCAAAACGTTCCAGGTAACCTCGTCCGAAAACAGGGTGATAACCTTCCGGTTCGTAAAACTTGACACCGTCATCGCTGCACAACATACGGAGGTGCGATATGGTGGTCAGGTAATCGAGCCCCCTGTAATTAATTACCCGCGCATCGGTGGCGATAAGCTCAGGATCATTGAGCGGCACTTCGATGATCTCGGTATTGCCTGTTGCAT
>CAZZUU010000069.1:5614-13311 GCA_964657275.1 uncultured Mucilaginibacter sp.
GCGGGGAAAAACAGCACGCCTTCTTTTTGCATAACGCCCTCAGCGACCCGGACAAGCAGCCAGGTCTTGCCCCGGAAGCGAAATACGCCGGGATTGAGCAGACTGATGATTTGTAAGCCTTCCCGGCTGGCTTGCAGGTCTTTGGGCAGCAGTAACGGATTTTCGGGAAATCTTTCGGCAAGATCTTTCATAGCGTAGTTTCGGCACTGTTTATTTTCGCCAGGTCTTTTGTAGCCGGTCCGGTTAAAACCTGGCCGTCAATCGCATAGCGCGCGCCATGACAAGGACAATCCCAGCTTTTCTCTTCGCCGTTCCAGTTGACGATACAGCCCGCATGCGTACAAACCGGACTTAAGGCATGAATAATCCCATCGCCATCTTTATAAGCCGCTATATGCTGACCATCCATTTCTACAAGTTTTCCGGTGCCCGGCTGCAACCTGTTTAAAGAATCGGTGTCATGAAAACTAAACCGGTCAGCAAAAAAATGGTAGGCCACATCAGTGTTCTCTTTTACAAATTCAATAAAACTATCGACAGGCTTGATGCGTGAGGGGCTGAATATTTTTTCATATTTACTTTGGCTGCCGCTAACCAGGTCTGCGAGGATCTGCCCGGCAATGCTGCCCAACATCATGCCATTGCCGTTATAACCCGTGGCGCAATAAATTCCATCAGCAGCCATGGGCATTTTACCAATATAGGGTAAGCCATCTGCCGGCACATAATACTGGCTCGACCAACGGTATTTTACCGACGAAATATTATAATATCTATTGGCATATTTTTCAAGGCCGGCAAACGCTTTTTCCGGGTCTTCGTGCCCGGTCTTATGATCCAGGCCACCTATCAAAAGTAACTGCTGATCTTCGATCCTATGCGAGCGAACGTAATGATACGGTTCCTGTGAATCGTAAATAAGAGCGTTGGGATATTTCCCGCTACGCAGTTTTACTGCCAATACGTAACTGCGATAAGGTGCACATTCAAAATTAAAAAGATTGATATCCGGCGGCATATGTGTCGCATAGATCACCGCCCTGGCCCTGATATTCCCTGAGCAATGAAGCCCGTCTTTTTGTTCGATTTGTTCCACCCGCGTATGCTCCCGGATGACACCACCGGCAGCCAGGTACGCGCTTTGCAAACCTGTTAAATATTTTAGCGGGTGGAACTGCGCCTGTCCATCAAATAAGAGCGCCTTTTGAAAGGGCACCGGCGTCGGCACCGATTCCGTATATTCAACTTCTACGCCTACCTGTTTCGCGCCATTATAAATATCATCCAGCATTTTGGCCTCTTCTTCATTTTCGGCGTAAACATAGCCGAGCTTGCTTTCATAATCGCAATCGATCTGGTAATCATCGATCTGTTTTTTGATCAGGTTGAAACCTTCGTTGATCGCGTCGGCAAATAACTTTGCGCCTTCCGTCCCAAACGCGCTTTCCGCCTCTTTGTAGGTCGTATCCGCAAAAGTGTTTATATGGGCACTTGTACCACCGGTCGTGCCAAATCCTATACAATGTGCGTCGGCAATAATGGTACGTTTACCCGAGCGCTGTAATAAAAGTGCGGCCGTTACACCGGTGATGCCTCCACCTACAACTAAACAGTCATAGGTTTGAGCAGGAACGGACCTGCTTGACGAAGGCACTGCTATTTCTTTTTGCCAGGGACTTTCCAAAGCCCCGTCTCTTGGAATGGTATTTGTTTTCATTATTAAACAATACAATATTTAGCCGCTCCGGTTTGCGTTTTCTTGTCTTTTTTCCCAAAATTATTTTCAAAATTTCGAAACCTATGATAACTGGCAGTTGTTAAAAAAATATTAGAACGATAATTTTTTAATCAAAACCTATTAAATAGCTACCTATTTATGAAAGCAGCAGTATTTCACAAACCCGGCGATATCCGTTACGATACCGTTGAAGACCCGCGCCTGGAACAGGACACGGATGTTATTTTAAAAGTGACTTCTACGGCCATTTGCGGCTCCGACCTGCATATCTTGAGCGGCGGCGTGCCTCAACCCAAACCGATGGTGATGGGCCACGAGTTCATGGGCATTGTCGAAGAAGTAGGCAAAGCGGTGACCAAGCTCAAAAAAGGTGACCGAGTAGTGGTGCCTTTCCCAATCGCCTGCGGTCATTGTTTTTTCTGTACCCATGGCGCATCGCCCGGTTGCGAGAACTCCAATTATAAACATTATGGCCCTAATGGCGATATGGCTGACCAGAAAGGAGCGGCGCTGTTCGGTTATACCGATCTCTACGGCGGGTATTCCGGGGGACAGGCTGAATATGTACGTGTGCCTTATGCTGATATCAGCCCGCGCGTAGTACCGGATAACATGACTGATGAACAGGTATTATTCCTGACTGACATATTTCCGACCGGCTGGTCGGCTATTGATTGGGCGCAGCTGAAAGGTGGCGAAGTGGTCGCCATCTTCGGTTCCGGCCCGGTCGGTTTAATGGCGCAAAAGGCAGCCTGGATCAACGGCGCCAGCCGCGTGATCGCGATCGACCCGCTCAATTACCGGCTCGAGAAAGCCAAAGCTGTCAATAAGGTAGAAACGCTGAACCCGCACGAAGTGAATGTAGTTGAAGCTATCCGCGCGATGACGGGTGGCAGAGGCGCCGATGTCTGCGTCGATGCCGTAGGTTTTGAACCCGAACGCGATATTCTCGATAAAGCGAAGGCGATGTTCAATTTTGAGGTCGGCAGTATGAAAGTGCTGGACATGGCCTTTAAGGCGGTGCGCCGTATGGGCACGGTCAGCATTATGGGGGTTTACGGTTCTACTTATGATAACTTCCCTTTGCACCGCTTATTTGACAAAGGTATTACCCTAAAAATGGGTCAGGCCCCGGTGCTGAATTATATCGACCACCTGATTGATTTGGTGAAGGAAGAGAAAGTAGTGTTGGACGATATCATCACGCATACTTTGCCGTTAAGCGAAGTTACCCACGGTTATGAGATCTTCAACAAGAAAGAAGAAGATTGTGTGAAGGTGGTGCTGAAACCATGGGAACAGCGCAAAGAAACCGAAAATACTGAACCCGTAAAAATTGAGAACTGATGGAAAATCAACAGAAAACAGCCCTGATCACTGGTGGAACCAGTGGGATCGGCAAGGAATTAGCGAAACTGTTCGCGCAAGATCAGTATAACCTGGTTCTCGTAGCGCGGGATCAGCAGGAACTGGATAACATCGCTAACGAATTACAGCAATTTGGCATTAAAGTAAAAACCATAGCTAAAGATTTGTCCAGCATGGACGATGCTAAAACTTTATGCACTGAAGTGACGGAACAGATCGATGTATTGGTTAATGATGCCGGCCAGGGCGTTTACGGTTTATTTACAGACAATGACTTGGAGCGTGAGCTGGGTATCGTGCACCTGAATATTTGTGCAACAGTTATTTTGACCAAGCATTTTTTAAAACAGATGGTTGCCCGCGGAGAAGGGCGGATATTGAACCTGGGATCAGTAGCCGGTAAACTGCCGGGGCCATGGCAGGCGGTGTATCATGCCACAAAGGCATTTGTGTTATCGTTTACCACTGCGGTACGTGAGGAAGTAAAGAACACCGGCGTAACGCTGACCGCATTGATGCCGGGCGTTACTGATACCGATTTCTTTAATAAAGCTGGTATGAACGAGAGCAAGGTTGTGCAGGATAAAGAAGCCATGGCCGATCCCGTCGATGTGGCAAAAGCAGGTTACGAAGCACTGATGGCAGGCGATGACCGCGTGATCGCCGGCTTTAAAAACAAGGTGCAGGTTAATGCTGCGAACTTAATGCCTGACAGTACGGTGGCTCATAACTTATATGAACAACAGAAACCTGTTGAACACCAATAGTGCGGCGGTTATTCCGGAACAATATGGAACCACAAACCGCAAATATTGAACAGCTCAAATTGCAGGATGACGGCGTTTTTCCAAACAGACGCTATCCTGCATTGCTGTACAAAGGCGTACTGGATATCCCTTTGCTATTCCCGGTTGCCCATGTAAAACACCAGTTCGAAAAAAATGGCTGGTCAAATAGCTGGGATGCCGGCAGTTTCGAATACCACCATTACCACAGCATCACGCACGAGGTGCTGGGCATTTATAAAGGTCATACCCAATTGCAATTCGGAGGTCCGGAGGGGCCCAAGATCTTCATCGAAAAGGGTGATGTGCTGGTCATCCCTGCACGAGTTTCCCACGAAAACCTCGGACGGGAGAGCGCCGTCGGCGTGTTTGGCGCCTATCCCGATGGCCGGGATTATGATTTGAATTACGGAAAATTGGGCAATTACTACAGTTCTGATCCTGGCCAGCGACCCCATATTTGGGAGAGACAATGGGCTAATCAACATTTGGGAATGATGGACTAAGCATAATAACATCAAAATCATGAAAAAGAATATTGTATTTATCCACGGCATGTTCCAAAACCCCATAAGCTGGGAAAAATGGATCGCTTATTTTACTGAAAAAGGCTATAACTGTATAGCACCGTCATGGCCACTGCATGAAGGGGTACCGGCAGACCTTCGCACCTTCCAGCCTGAAGGTTTGGGAGACCTCCAACTGACGACCATTGTAAACGAAATGGAGCGGGTGGTGAATTCGCTTCCTGAAAAACCCATATTGATCGGGCATTCCGTCGGCGGGCTGATCGTGCAGTTATTGGTGATAAAAGGCATGGCAGAAATGGGTGTGGCGATAAGCTCAGTAGCGCCAAACGCCATGCTGGCCTTTGACTGGGGATTTATGAAAAACAGCGCGCTGATCGCTAACCCATTCAAGGGCAACGAGCCGTTTTATACCGACCTGGAAAGCTTCCATAAATCTTTCTGTAATACGATGACAATGGAAGAAACACAAAAAGCCTTTGAGGACACGGCTACCCATGACAGCAGGAATATTCTAAGGGATTGCATGGGCGAAGCCGGTCATATCGATACGGAACTGCCGCACGCGCCGCTGGTGTTTATTGGCGGCGAAGAAGACGAAATCATCCCTTATGAACTCAACCGGAGAAATGCGGAGGCTTATACCGATGAAGGAAGCATCGTCGATTTTAAAGCCTTCCCAAACCGCGGGCACTGGATATGCGGCCAACCCGGCTGGGAAGAAGTAGCGGCATATGTCAGCGAATGGCTGACCGCGCACGAGGAACACCATTATCAAACCAATTCGGCAATACTATAAAATAAACAAAAATTATTATGGCAAAGAATTCAGCAAAGACGAATGACAAGGTTCATCAAGCTTTACACGAAGAAAAAGAAGGGACGCTGAAAAGCGGCAAAAGCGGTAAAAAAGTAACATCCCGTAAACAGGCTATCGCTATCGGCTTGTCCGAGGCCCGTAAAGAGGGCGATAAAGCACCAAAAAAGAAATCTTAAATATCACCTATGAAAGACGAAAACAAAATGACCCGGCGGCAGGTAGTCGCCGGCCTGGGCACAACACTAGCGGCGGTAGCCGTATCACCAGCGCTGGCCGCTGCATCAGTCGGCCGCAAACCTGTGGACGGGCCCGTTAAGATCAGTGACCCAACTACGCTATACGCTAAACCACCTTTTAAAAGCCAGCCGCAGCCGTGGCCGGGCTTGCAAAGTAAAATGGACCCGGTACCGGATTGCGGAGAAACGAGTTACAATGGCTCCGGCAGGCTGATGGGTCGCAAAGCGCTTATTACCGGCGGCGATTCCGGCATGGGAAGGGCGGCAGCCATCGCCTATGCCCGCGAAGGCGCGGATGTCGCGATCAATTATTATCCCACTGAGGAACAGGACGCGCAGGAAGTAATCGCGCTGATCAAAAAAGAGGGAAGGAAGGCTATAGCCATCCCTGGTGACTTGCGCAGCGAAGAATTTTGCAAGCAGCTTGTGCACAAAGTCATTGACGGCCTTGGTGGTTTGGATATTATTGTTAACAATGCGGGCCGGCAGCAATCGATCAACTCTATTGTTGATGTGACCACCGAGGAATTTGATTCCACCATGAAAACGAATATTTACGCGCCGTTTTGGATCATCCGGGAAGCCTTGCCGCATCTGCCGCCCGGTTCGGCCATTATCGGCACCACCTCGGAGCAGGCTTATGATCCTTCGCCGGATCTCTATGCCTATGCCCAAACTAAGGCAGCTACCATGAATTATGTCAAGTCGCTGGCCAAACAACTTGGGCCGAAAGGCATCCGTGTGAACGGAGTCGCACCCGGCCCTATCTGGACGGCATTGCAGATCAGCGGCGGCGCGCAGCCCGAAAAACAACAAATGTTTGGGAGCTGGACGATGCTGGGACGCCCGGGCCAACCTGCGGAACTGGCTTCGATTTATGTACAATTAGCTGCCGCTGACGCGAGCTTTGCCAGCGGACAGGTCTATGGTTCATCAGGAGGTGTGGGACAGCCATGAAGAAGATCATCATAATTATACTGCTGGGTTTTAGCATAGTTGCTAAAGCACAGATTCCGCAACCCGACCCGGATACAACGGCAAAGCATTTCCTGATCGTGGCCAGTATTAAAAACTTACAGGAAATAAGCGCTGCTGAACAGGCGGTGCAGAAAAGCAAAAAACCCGAGGTCCGCGCTTTTGCGCAAATGATGATTAAAGATCACGGGCAATCAGAGCAGCGATTACTACAGCTGGCCAAAAGCCGTGGGATTAACTTACCGCCTGCTGCGACTGGTGGTATCAAACCCGACCTGCTCCTGGCCGGTGCTGCAAATTTTGACTCCGCCTATGTGCATGCCATGTCTGCTGGTCACGGAAATACCGTGCAAATGTTCGAGAACTATGCCATAACTGGTAAAGACCCATCCGTACGTGCCTGGGCGAGGCAAATGCTGCCTACGTTAAAATGGCATTTGGAACATATAAGAGCCATTGAACAAACAACTAAAATAAACACCTGGCGATCAGAGGAAGCAAAGTGGAATGACATTCCGTATCGGAACAGGCCCCACGAACTGAAATACCAAGCTAAAAGACCGGCACTAATGCCATAAAAGTCGAGGCTGCCAAGAAATCGGCAGCCTCTAACCAGGGCAGCGCGGTCGAAAAGAACTAAAAAATAACCTTAAAGATGAAAAAGTACAGAACGATCTGGAGATTGCTTTTTTAAAGGAAGATCATTTCCGCAGTGTAAAGCACCCCTGGGAAGTGGCCCGAATATTAAGTGATATTTTGGATAAAGAATAAAAAAGGAGGAATTATGCCATGGTACAACGGAGACTATCCGCCCTCTTACAAAAACCAACCAAAGAAGATAAGAGACAAGGCGACGGAGATCGCAAATGAAGTTTTGCGGACAACCGGTAACGAAGGTGAAGCGATAGCGACTGGACTGAAACAAGCCCGCGCGCATTTTGCAAAGGAAAAAAAGAATTAAAAAAAAACACTATGGCAACAAGGAAAACAAAATGGTCCGCGGACGTTACCGAGCATAGTGATGCAATGGACCTGGAAAAGGATATATTCAAATCGGACGACCCGGAGAAGATCGCTGCATCACTGAAACATTCCGCAGAAAGCAGCAACCGGCGGAAGTCTTCGCCCTACCAAAGCGCGATGTCTATGTTGACTTTTTACGAGAACCGTGCCGGCAAAAACCTGAACGCTGACGAAAAAGATGTGCTGGAAAAAGCAAAAGACAGGCTGAGGGAACTTTTTGGTAAA
>CAZZUU010000070.1:0-5819 GCA_964657275.1 uncultured Mucilaginibacter sp.
GGTTGAAATATAATTTAAAAAGCTTCCTTCAATCGGTTAGCGAAAAACAATTCTTTATAAACCCTCCATTCGTGGTACTCCGCAAACGTATCCCGATGCAAAATGGTTATGCTGTTGGCTGTAAAGGTTTCGCTGAATTCCCGGTTTTCGAAATTCGGCCACAGCTTGTTGAACGATGTTACCGGTATATTACGTGCAACGGTGATGTGCGGTACAAAGTTTTTAACCTTTATTCCCATCTGCATCCTTAATAATTTAAACCAGTTATCTGTTTTCGCGGTTCGTTCAATTACCGCATAAATAGTTTTACCGGTTTGGCCGTGATTAAAAAAAGCAAATCCACTGATGTGAAGTTCGATAGGATGAACGGAGCTTAACCGCTTTTCCATTTGCAAAATGGCAGGCTGCGCCAAAAAAGGCTTGCACCGGGTTTGATGCGTAATGGTAATATGCGCTGTGCTATGCATCCCCTCAAAATGACCGATTACATTAACCGATGCGCGCTTATACCGGCTGATCTCTTTTTTCAAAGTATCCGGCGGAGAAATGATCATTAAATAATCGGTGTAGGATAGCATAAGGCGGCATGAATTACAACGCTAAAATGCTAATATTTTTAGTATTTATATAATTTGTTGAAAACAAAATAGTGCTTAATACTCATTTTTTTCAATCAATACAGAGACTATATAAACCCCTCGATAAAAGGGCTATGTTTACAGTTTTATAAAGGTGCCCTTTCCAACTAAACTGTTATCGTTGCTGTTAAGTACGTCAATAACGTAGGTACCCGTTGTTAATCCCGAGACTTCTGTGTGCCAAGTTAGCTGGTTGGTAGTGGCAGTTTTTATCACTGCGCCGGTGGTTGTGGCCATTATTTTTATAAGAAATAACCCATTATTATCTGTTAGGTGCGCGGTCGACACAGGGTTGATTTTTAGATTGAGCGTACTGCTGACCGGATTCGGATAAATGGTGATGGTGCTTTTAACTTTATTATCGCTTGTTTTATCATAATTAAGCACAACTATAGGCGTGTAATTGATAGTGCCGTTCAGATCGGTGATTTTTAGCCGGTACTCATTGGCACCAACGGCCGGTTTTTTATCCAATGCGCTATAGTTGCCTGTGCCGTTTGAAAGTAACGTTGCTATTATATCAAAGTTTTCGCTGTTGTTTGTGCGGTGTTCAACGATAAAGTTGGTATAGCTCTGCTCGTATATTGTAGACCATGTAATTTGGGCACCGCTATCGGTTTTGGCGGCATTAAAACTTAATAAACGTACGGCATAATCGTTGTTTTGACGTATTACCAAACTGAACCTTCGGGAGCCGTAAGAGTTTGTATCACTTTTTATGACATTAAAGCTGTAGCTGGCGCTATGCCGTAAATTTAGTGAATCTTTCTTGTATGCATCTATCAGCCATATATCAAAAAGTTGAGTTACATTAACCAAATGTGTTAAATTCAATTTATAATCTCCATCGGTTTTTACCGCCATACCTAACCTTATCTTTACACTTTTTCTAGGCAGCGGAAGTGCATTAATAGCCAGGTTGATATTGTCGCTTGAGATACTGTATAAGTTTACCGTGCCGTTGCCCTGAAAATAGGTAGCATCCAGGTTTAAATCATAAGCGTTTGTTGCTGCGCCGTTAAAGCTAATCATAATATCGTCGGTAGCTCCGGCATTGTTTGCCAATTGAAGCTTTAAATAAGAAACAGGCATTGCTGTGCAAAAATGGGCAGAGGCCAAATGCAAAAAGATGATAAAACAGAATTTGATGCTCGTTTTCATAATAGTTAAGATTAAGGATGCCTTTTTTGGTAACGAAAGCATAAAAATTAAATTTTAGCTTAGTTGGATGTGATGGTTTAGGATCGGCTTAGTGTTATATTTATATGAACATTAATTTTTAATTAATGTTTTATTAATAATTAATACGAAAAAATTGCATGCTGTATCGCCATTAAAAGATTATTTAAAACACATGTTAAAAACGTAACTAACGACTAACTGTTAATTTTTAAGATAGTTAGGTTTTACTGCTGCCCTCGAGCTGATCTCAGTAATAACATTTTTTATTTCGACATCTATAGCAGAAATGAGTGGTTTTCTGCAACACCTGCAAAAATGCCGGGAGGTTACATTTTTAACGGTAAGCGGCATTTTAATTTCGACGTTGCCGTTGTATATCGAGGCGGCGCAATCAAAATTCATGCAATACAGGTAATACTGGCAGGTAGTTCGTTTCATATCCTTCTATTTAACATCCCAAAATTGTTAAACAAGCCCCGGGGGGAGGTAGGTTTAATCTAAGTAATATAATATCGATTTATAGAGAATTATCATCCTCAAAAAATAAATATTATAATAAGTAAAGTTTAACACTTTTTTTTAAAAAAACAACCCGTGTTTTCACGGTATTTTTAAGGGTTTTAGTGGATTTTTATTTAATGGAGAATATAAAAATTATAGATTTTTTTTTAAAAAAATAAACTATAATATTATTGAACATGATAACGGTAAACCTGCCTGCCCAGGTGTCCTTCGCTGTCGATACCCTCTACTACAACCCGGTAAGTACCTGCGCTGCCCGCATTGAAAAACTCAAAAAAAGTTTTGCCATCCTTACCGGTGAACAAGTCGGGTTTCCAGAATATAGTAGTTCTCAGGTCGGCTAACTGGGTGTTTGTTTTAGGGTCATCATATTGAGGCGAATAAAACACGCGCGCCTTATAATAACCTTTGGGATTATACGGCGTGATTCCTTTACCGGCGATGGGTGTGGCAGGATCAATATCGCCGCCATGCCTGGTTGTAATAATAATCAGTCCGTTTGATCCCCGGCCACCATAAATAGCCGTGTAAGAAATATCGCGCAATACTTCAATAGTTTGTATATCAGTGCTGTTAATTGTTGTGAGGAAGTTGCCATCTTCATATATCCCATCTACAATTACCTGCATCGGCCCGTGACCGCGGGTGGAATAGGGAATCCCGCCTCTAAATACAACGCCTAATAACTTCCCCTGCAGGCAATCGGCTATGTCAACACAGGCTAAACCTTCCAGTTCTTTTCGACTAACTACCTGGTTGGCATTACCCGGGCCATTTAAGTTAGATGAATTTTTAAGCGCCTGTCTCTTTTCCCTGATAATCACTTCCTGCAATGGAATTACGTGATTACCCAAGCCAAATTTGCGTTGAATATTATATAATTGTTTACTGTTTTGGGCGTATACGGTTTGCGCCTCAATAGATTTAACCTCAAAATTAGCCGTGCCAGATATTCCTTCAGGCGCAGTGCGGTCTAACTTAATAACTACATTATTTTTGTTTTTATCAGTGCGGGCCTGTATGATGAACCTTACGCTATCACTGAATGACATGTTTTTAAATAAAAACCGCCCGCGGTCATCGGTAACCGTGTCTCTGGAATAGCGTGCGCTATCTATATCCAAAAGGGTAACCTTGCCTTTTACTACAGGCTTACCATCGGGTGTTAAAACAGTTCCGGCAATCTGCAACGAGTTTTCCGGGTGATATTGCAATAAAGGGAAATCATCGTTCAATATTTTTTTCCATTCAAAACGGCGATAGCCCTGCGTAAGCATCAGCACATCCAACGCAGCATGCGCATTTTCATCGGTATGGTTAAAATACCAGGCAGGCTGTTCAACATAGCCGCTCAGGTCAGAAGTAAGAAGCAGGTTTGCAAATATGTTGTTTTCATTGTCCTCATTAACAGGTACTTTGGTTTCGTCAGTTACAGCAACCGAGTAACTGCCTACAACCGGTTTGTCGTCGCTGTTTTTGGCATCGATATTTATTTTAACCTTTTGACGCGGAGCATAGGTGTTATTGTCAGCAGTAACGTTCAGTTTCAACTGATCGGGCCGGTTTATAAATACTAACCGCTCATTAAGGGGTTCGCCATTGTTTGCAAACAGGGTGAATTGGGCTATCCCCGATGGAAACTTATTTTTAGGGATAACCGAAGTAAATAACGCTAAACCCGGCTTGCTTTTGGCTGCGTAGTAAATTTTACCGCCGCTTTGCCCCACCAATACAAATTGGCGCGAGGTGTCATCTAAAAGCAACTGCCTCGATATAAATATTTTTACCATCAGGTTTTCAGGATCGCTGTCGTCTATCGTTAACACGCTGCCCTTATCTGTAGCTGCGGGAAGTGCAATAGTGGATGTACTGCCATCAGCGAAAATAACGTTGGCCTGGTAAATGGCACCGGCTACCGGGGTCATTTCGAAAATCCCCATGCCCAGGTGTGTACTGTTAAAGCTGCTAACCGTTTTTCCGGTATTATCGGTAACAGAACCTTTTACTTCAGCGCCAAGCCTGTTACTTCCCACAGCCTTAAATGCAACCTTTGAAGTAATGCCGGTTACGAGGTAGCCACCTTCCGGAAAAAACTGAACATCAGGTTTACCGGTTGCCGGTTTAAGCAGCTGTTTTTTTGATGGAGGAGGGGTAGTTACAACAGGATTTATGATGGTGACAGCCTTATTAAAAAAATAGGCTGCGCCAGCGTTGCGCATGTAATTGGTATAGGCCCTTATATGGTAAGTGCCGGGCCGCAGCGTATCAGGCAGCGCAAAATCGCCACTTGCGGTGCCGAAATAAAGCGGCAGTTTAATACTCCGGGTTATCGAGTCGCGATCATCTATCAGTTCAACATTCAAAACGCTGCCGAGGGTTGAAAGGCGATGATTGGCGCCTGTAACCACATATGCCTTAAACCAAATATCGTCGCCGGCGGCATAGTAGGGTTTATCCAGTTGCAGGTAGGCCTTTTCAACAGGCTGCTCAATCGTCCATTTTTCAAGCTGGTCGGTTATTTTTTGTAAGGGATCGCCGTTAAAGCCGGTAAAACTGTAAAGCCCGGTAAGGCATGCCAAAATCAGCAGTGGGGTAAAAATTTTTCTATAGGTCATGGTAATTGCGGTAGCGCCGTAAATATAACGCAAATTATAATAGCTTGTTATATTACAAACCCCTGCAAATGCAAGTTGTTTTATAACTCATTATGCCATCCCGAACTGCCGGTAGGCGGCGCGCAATCTCGTCGGTCTGCATCTTCGTTGGGCATATTAGTTAGCATCGCTGTAGCATTGCAACATTACCGAAATAAATCCGGGCCTGGCTGTTCTGATAACAATTCACCGGATAAATTTATCACATTTAACAAATTTGTTTGTTAAGCTTTTATATTTGCCGGTTACGTATAATAACTAGTTACAACTTTCGCCTATGATACCTGTTGGACAAAGCGTCCTTACTTTAGATGATTTTTCTGACATTCTTTACAAGAAACAACCAGTTACTTTACCGGAACCGGCTTTAGAAAAGATCAGGGTAAATTTTAAGTTTCTTCAGCAATTTTCATCCAACAAGCTGATTTATGGTATCAATACCGGTTTTGGGCCGATGGCACAATATAAGGTTAGCGAGGAAAATCTGTTGCAATTGCAATATAATCTCATCCGCAGCCATAGCTCCGGAAGCGGGGCGTTATTAACCCCAGAATTAGTAAAGGCGCTAATGATAGCCCGTTTAAACAGCCTTATGCAGGCTTATTCAGGTGTTCACACCGATGTGGTTGAGTTGCTTACCATATTAATCAACAAAAACATTACACCTTGTATCTATGAGCACGGTGGCGTTGGCGCCAGCGGTGACCTGGTGCAATTAGCGCATTTGGGTTTGGTATTAATAGGTGAGGGGGAAGTGATTTATGAAGATAAAATACAATCAACAGCAGAGCTGTTTAACACCTTAAACATAAAACCGCTTTCC
>CAZZUU010000070.1:5829-7553 GCA_964657275.1 uncultured Mucilaginibacter sp.
GATGACGGGCATCGGGATGGTAAATATCATCAAGGCTCAAAAATTACTGGGCTGGTCGGCTATGTTTTCGGCGATGACCAATGAGATTGTGGAGGCATATGATGACCACTACTCGCACGAGCTCAACGTCGTAAAACACCATATCGGCCAAAATAAGGTGGCTAAAATGCTGCGGGATATTTTAGATGGCAGTAAAATGATCCGCAACCGCTCCGAGCATTTATATCACCCGGACAATATTGACCAGGAGGTTTTTGAAGATAAAGTGCAGGAATATTATTCCCTGCGTTGCGTAACACAGGTACTGGGACCTGTTTATGACACGATAACGCAGGCCGGGAAAATACTGGTGGATGAATTAAACTCGGTGAATGATAACCCGGTGATCGACCATGTTAATCAAAATATTTTTCACGGCGGCAACTTTCATGGCGATTATGTTTCTCTGGAAATGGATAAATTAAAGATTGCCATCACCAAGCTATCCATGCTTGCCGAGCGGCAGTTAAATTATCTGTTGAATGATAAGTTGAACCAAAAATTTCCGCCATTTGTAAACCTGGGTGTATTAGGGTTAAATTTCGGTATGCAGGGCGTGCAGTTTACAGCTACCTCCACCGTTGCGGAGAACCAAACGCTTTCGTTCCCGATGTATGTACACAGCATCCCAAACAATAATGATAACCAGGATATTGTAAGCATGGGTTGTAATGCCGCACTGATGACAAAAAAGGTAATTGATAATTCGTTTGCTGTTTTAGGCATCCAGTTAATGACTATACTACAGGCAATAGATTATTTAAGTTGCCAGGAAAAATTATCTCCCCATACATCCGCATTGTACAACCAGGTTCGGGAAATATTTCCAAAATTTGTTGAAGACCAGCCAAAATACAAGGAGATGGAAAAGGTCAGGATATTTTTAGAAACAACCCATCCGGCAATTCCATTCAATGCTTAATTTTAACAGATGAAAACTGCATTGGTTACAGGCGGCTCACGGGGAATTGGCAGGGCAATCTGTGTCAAATTAGCCGCTATGGGCTATTTTGTATTAGTCAATTATAAAAGCAACGAATACGAAGCCGATATTACCCTGTCACAAATAAAAGCAAACGGGGGAAACGGATTATTGCTGCAATTTGACGTAGCTGATCGTGACCAAATAAAAAACACATTGGGTAACTGGATCATTGCAAATAAAGAAAGTACGATTGAGGTATTGGTTAACAATGCCGGCATAAAGGACGACAGCCTGATGGCATGGATGAAGGATGAACAATGGGATGATGTTATAAAAACCAGTCTTGATGGTTTTTTCTTTATCACACGGATGGTGTTAGATGGCATGATGCTTAACCGCTTCGGCAGGATCATTAATGTAGTTTCCTTATCAGGATTAAAGGGAATGACAGGCCAAACTAACTATTCGGCGGCAAAAGCCGGCGTAATTGGCGCCACGAAAGCACTGGCGCAAGAAGTTGGCCGTAGCGGGATTACGGTTAACGCAGTTGCCCCCGGCTTTATCAAAACCGATATGACGAGTGACCTTGACGAAAAGGAATTAAAAAGAATGATCCCGGTAAACCGGTTCGGCTCGGCTGATGAAGTGGCACACGCTGTCGGTTTTTTAGCCTCGCAGGACTCCGCATATATAACCGGGCAGGTTTTATCGGTAAACGGCGGTTTGTACACGTAGATACGCAATACTTTGCGTCTATCTA
>CAZZUU010000070.1:7563-9139 GCA_964657275.1 uncultured Mucilaginibacter sp.
TGTTCACGTATCGGAGACGCAAAGTATTGCGTCTCTACAGTTTAAGAATAAATGACTGACGACATTTTATCATTGATTCCCCAAAAGCCGCCGTTTGTAATGGTTGATAAATTGCTGCGTTCAGACGATTACAGCACCAAAACGACTTTCAGGGTGAATGAAGGGAACGTGTTGGTGATGAATGGCGAGTTTACTGAAGCCGGATTGATGGAAAACATCGCACAAACAGCTGCTGTAAGAGCGGGGCATATCGCGATGATGGAAAATAAGCCTGTTGCCATGGGCTATATCGCAACTGTCAAAAACTTTGAAATATTCGCACTGCCCCAAATAAATGATGATTTAGTGACTGAAGTAAAAATAACCAACCAAATATTTGACGTAGCCGTTGTTTCTGGAACAGTAAAGCACAATGATGTAGTGTTGGCAGAATGTGAAATGAATATATTTATCAGCAAGTGATGCGTGATGTATTTATTATTTCTGATAATATCTTCTCGCCTCTCGGTAAAACTACCGACGAAAACTTTTCGCAGTTAAAAAATGGCATTTCAGGCATTAAAAAACACAGCATCAACGCGATTGCTGATGAGCCATTTTACGCAGCATTATTTGAACCCGCAGCTAATTTTATAACCGAAGAGGGACATCCATATACAAAATTTGAACAACTGTTGATTGCTTCTGTTAAAGATGCGCTGCAAAATAGCAACATCGACGTTGCAGATGGCAAAACAGGGCTAATCATTTCATCCACAAAAGGAAATATCAGCCTGCTCGAAACGGAAACTTTTAATGCTGATCTTCAAAAACGAATTGCTTTGCCGTCGTCGGCAAACTTAGTTGCTGAATATTTCGGTTTTGTTAATCAACCTGTGGTCGTGTCTAATGCCTGTATTTCGGGTATTATGGCCATATTAACAGGTATGCGGCTGATACAATCAGGGCAGTATGAAAATGTGGTAGTTACAGGTGCCGATGTCATTACCAAATTTGTTTTATCAGGTTTCCAGGCCTTCCAGGCTATTAGCCCGGAACCATGCCGGCCGTTTGATAAAAACAGGGATGGGATAACTTTGGGTGAGGGGGCAGCTACAATTATTTTATCGGCCAAACAAAAAAGTAAAGATGATATAAAAGTTTTGGGCGGTGCTGTCAGTAACGATGCAAATCACATTTCAGCGCCGTCGCGAACCGGAGAGGAGCTGGCTTATGCAATTAACAAGTCACTTGAACAGGCAAAGCTTTCATCCAGTGATGTTGATTTTATTTCCGCACACGGTACAGCAACGGTTTACAATGATGAAATGGAGGCTAAAGCTATCTCGGTCGCCAATTTGCAGGCCGTTCCGATTAATAGTTTAAAAGGGTATTATGGACATGCCCTGGGCGCCGCCGGATTAATAGAGTCAATTATTGCTATCCAGTCACTCAGAGGAAATATCATGATCCCTACGTTAGGATTTAAAGAACCAGGCGTAAGCAACGCAATAAATATTTGCACTGATCTGTTAAATGGCAATTATAAAAACTGCCTTAAAACAGCTTCAGGGTTTGGCGGTTGTAATGCTGCAAT
>CAZZUU010000070.1:9149-10596 GCA_964657275.1 uncultured Mucilaginibacter sp.
GAGACTTACGAAGTTTCAAAAACTTCGTAAGTCTTTTTTAACATAAAAAGATTTGGAACAAAATAATTACATAACATCAAGTTGTCTCATCAGTAATAACACCGTTTACAAAAACGGAAAATCTCTGTGTGCAAACAAAGATGTAGATGCGTCCGCTTTTCTACTTTCCGTTTACAAGCATTTCGAACTCAATTATTCCCGCTTTTATAAAATGGATAGCCTGAGCAAACTCGGTTGGCTCGCTTCCGAATTATTATTAAAAAATAGCTTCCAAAAGGAAAATTACAAGCCGGAAGACGTTGGACTGATTCTCTCCAACGTCAACTCAAGTCTGGATACCGATCTAAAGTATATGACGAGCGTATCTGATATTCCAAGTCCGTCGTTATTTGTTTACACCCTGCCTAATATTGTAACCGGGGAGATCTGTATCCGCAATAACTTTAAAGGTGAGGATGCGTTTTTTTTATCGGAAAAGTTCGATGCGGAGTTTGTAAATAATTACGTAAATAGTTTGCTTAATAACAACACATTGCAGGCATGTATCTGTGGCTGGGTTGAATTTTCAGGAAATGAGTACAAAGCGGCCCTGTTTTTGGTTGAAAAGTTTAAAGGTAACGATGGGATTGCATTTACTGCTGAGAACATGACTGAACTGTTTGATAATAAACTTAATCAACCCATAATAGAAGGCGAGGTTTATATTGCTGGCGTAGGAGCGATTACAGCCATTGGTAATAACGTTGCCGAATGCTTGTCGGCGCTTGAAAATGAACAGGCAGGCATGAATGAGATAACCTACCTCCAAACTGTACATCAAGGCATTTTACCAGTGGCCGAAGTGAAATTAAGCGATGAAGAACTCATCGCGATAACGGGCTTAAAGAAGGATACCAGCCGTACAACACTATTCAGTTTGATTGCGGCGAAGGAGGCCTTAACTGATGCAGGCATTCCTGATATTTCATCATTGCGTGTTGGTTTGGTTTCGGCTAATACGGTTGGCGGCATGGATAAAAGCGAGGCCTTTTTTGTCGATTTTATAGCAGATAATACAAAAGGAAAGTTGCGGTATATATTCGATCACGAATGCGGTAGCGTTACGGAGACAGTTGCCGGTGAACTGGGTATTAGTGATTTTATGACGACAGTCAGCACCGCATGTTCCTCGTCCGCAAATGCAATTTTTTATGGCGCCCGGTTAATCAAAAATGATGTATTGGATGTTGTTGTAGCGGGGGGAGCAGATTCATTAACAAAATTCACCCTGAATGGCTTTAATACCCTGATGATACTGGACAAGGATTGGTGCAAACCTTTTGATGAGAACAGGCAGGGTTTAAATTTGGGCGAGGGTGCGGGCTATGTGGTATTGGTATCTGCAAATAGCAATCTCGAAGAAATGGCGCGTGAACAGTTTAACATGCCGCTGGATTTGGGTGAGTTC
>CAZZUU010000070.1:10606-13293 GCA_964657275.1 uncultured Mucilaginibacter sp.
ATGCCTACCACCAAACAGCATCTTCGCCGGACGGCACGGGATCCTACCTGGCCATGAAAAAGGCTTTGGAGAAAAGCGGGATAAACCCTTCTGACATTGACTATATCAACCTCCACGGTACCGGCACGCCCAATAACGACAGCGCCGAAGGCACGGCGGTTAAAAGGTTATTTGATCCGCAATACCCCCCGATGAGTTCCACCAAATCCTTTACAGGGCATACTTTAGGAGCGAGCGGTGCGATAGAAGCTGTATTTTCGGCATTAGCCATAAAACATGGCCTTGTATATCCTAACCTTCGGTTTGAAACACAGATGAACGGGTTTTCATTCGCGCCCGAAAAAACACTTTTAACCGGACAAACAATTAACCATGTAATGTCAAACTCATTTGGTTTTGGCGGTAATTGCACGTCACTTATATTTTCAAAAGTTTAATCATGAGTATTTATATCCGTTCGTCAGCCTGTATATCACCTCAGCAAACTTTTGCGGATGAAGGCTTTTTGACGGATATTTTGGAGTTTACCGGGAACCGTTTAAAAGCAATTGAACCCGATTATGCTAAGTTTATCGATCCTAAGTTGATTAGACGGATGAGCCACGTTATAAAAATGGGTGTGGCATCGGCAAAGCAATGTTTGGCTAACGCAAAAATAGAAATGCCGGGTGCAATAATTACCGGTACTGCGTATGGTTGCCTGGAAGATACAGTATCGTTTTTAACCCGGATGATTGAAATGAAAGAAGAGCTGCTTCCGCCCACTGCTTTTATACAATCAACCCACAATACCGTAGCTGCGCAAATTGCTTTGCTATTGAAGTGCCATAATTATAACAATACGTTTGTACACAAGGGCATATCTTTTGAAAGCGCGTTAATCGACGCGATGATGCTATTAAAGGAAAAAGAAGCTGATAATATCCTGGTTGGGGGTACCGAAGAGATTACTGGCGTGAGTTATACCGTATTACGGCGTTTGGGTTTATTCAGACGACAACCTGTTTCTAATTTATCACTTCTTAAAAACGGAGATAAAGGAACAATCGGTGGCGAAGGGGCTGCTTTCTTTTTATTATCAGATCAATCATCATCGGATAACCTGGCTGAACTTAAAGGAACACAAACATTCTACAAACCTGTTGATGTCACAGCAATTGAACAAAAGTTGATTGCATTTTTGGCCCGGCACGAAATGACAATTAACGATATCGACCTTGTGATAACCGGTAAAAATGGTGATCTTAAAAACGATGAAATCTATAACCTTTTAAGCTGTGATCTTTTCAAAAATACCGGGCTAGCTAATTATAAACACTTATCCGGGGAATACCCCACGTCATCTTCCTTCGCTTTATGGCTGGCATCCGGCATTATCAAAAAGAAAATTGTTCCGGCAGCAGTTATCGAATCAGCGGTAAAAAATACGCCGCCAAAGAATATATTAATCTATAATCATTACTTAAATTTATACCACTCATTGTTGCTGGTTTCCGCCTGTTAATTCCGCTGAATTTATGTTAAAAGATTCCCTTTTTACGATCATATCGTCAGCGTACCAGGAAAACAATGTTCATTCAACTCTCCAGTTAAATAAGGACAATGAAATATTTGCCGGACACTTCCCCGGACACCCGGTTTTGCCCGGCGCATGTATGCTGCAAATGTTGAAGGATGTTTTAGAACAGGCTTTAGGTTTAAGACTCCGGCTGAAAAAAGCAGATAATATTAAATTTTTAAGCCTGGTAGTTCCCGCGGATAATCAAGTTCTTCAAATAGACCTTTCTTATAGCTTTGCAGATGAAAAAAGCGTTTACGTCACAGCCAGTTTAACTGTGCAAGAGCAGGTTTGTTTTAAATTTAAGGGGCGCTTTGATAGGGGCTGAGAGGCCTACAATTTCAGACTTACGAAGTTTTAGAAACTTCGTAAGTCTCACTATTAACCACTCGCCACTCACCTTCTCACTTCTTCCCATGCTCCTCAATATAATCCACCATGGTATTCACATCCACTAAAATTTTACGGCCTTCTTTGGGGTCCTGGATTACGATGCCGTATTCCTTTTTGAGCAAAACAATAAGCTCCAATGAGTCTATCGAATCCAGGCCCAGTCCTTCACCAAATAGCGGCTCGTCGTCTTTAAATTCTTCCGGGGTTAAAGGGGTAAGGTTTAAAAACTCGATGATCTGTTTTTTTAGCTGTTGTTTTAGTGCTTCTTTTTCCACGGGTATTATATTAAGTTTCTTTTTTTCAATCTCAGGTAAGTTACAAATTGTATGACAAGGGTAATGCCAAATAAGGCGCTCAGGTTATTTAAAACATCTTTTAATTTACCGCCCTCCAGGAACAGGGAATAATAAGCCTCCAGGCACCAATGCATAGGGGATAGGTTGGCGGCTGTTTTAAAAGCGCCCTGCATGGCAAAACTGGGTACCATCAACCCCCCTATAGCCGCCAGTATAACGATAGATACCGCTCCCAATCCGTTGGACTGCTCCTGCGTTTCTGCAAAGGTTCCGATGCAGATCGCGTAGCTTACCGCACACCAGCCACAGATTAAGGTGGTGATCACTAAAGCGGTGAGATCAGACGGAAGGTTTAAAGCGGGCAAATTTATAAAGGGGAACAACCAAATCCCAATTGAAAATATAACGAGCGCCTGCAGCATGGTTACAGCCAGATAAGT
>CAZZUU010000071.1:0-9675 GCA_964657275.1 uncultured Mucilaginibacter sp.
AGCAATTAGGGCAGCATGCTGTGACTGATTTTTTAGCCGTGAGCTTGTCCTCTCCCGATTACATCGGCCACCAGTTTGGGATAAATGCCGTTGAAATTGAAGACACTTACCTGCGTTTGGACCGTGAACTGGCCACATTTTTAACTTACCTGGATGCCAAAGTAGGCAAAGGAAACTATACGGTATTTTTAACTGCCGATCATGGCGCTGCGCACAATACCGCGTTTTTGAATGACCATAATATTCCTGCGGGAGTATGGGACGACGGGGTGGTTTTAAAGGATTTGAACAAATTTTTAATGGACAAATACAAAACTGACGAATTGGTGCTCAGTTTGACCAACTACCAGGTTAATTTAAATTACCATACCATTGATTACCTGCATTTGGATAAAGAAGAAATAAAAAAAGATTGCATAACATTCCTGGAAAAAGATCCTGCTGTTGCCTTTGTGGTTGATATGAAAAAGGCGCAAACGGCAGATGTTCCTGAAGTGCTGCGCAACCGTATTATAAATGGTTACAACGCTGAACGCAGTGGCGAAATACAAATTATTTTAAAACCCGCCTGGTTTACCGGCCACGGATCGGGCGAAAGCGGCCCAACCGGAACTACCCATGGCACCTGGAACCCTTATGACAACCATATTCCCCTGGTGTTTATGGGATGGGGCATTAAGCATGGCAGCCTCGTTCGCGAAACGCACATGACTGACATAGCAGCCACAATAGCGGCACTATTACACATACAGGCTCCAAATGGCTGTATAGGGCACCCGATTGGTGAAGTATTAAAGTAATATCAGAACGGGATTAAACAGATTACCTGATGTACTGGATGAGGGTATTCAAAATCCTGAAATCGTACAAATCCGTTTAATCCAGGTTCTGACAAATAATATGAAAAAATATATTTCCAAGTTCCATTACCTAACACAGGACCTGCCCGACCGCAGCCATATCGATCAGGTACGAATAGCTTGTGAAGCAGGCGCCAACTGGATACAATACCGTTGTTTAAGCAAAACCGACGATGAACTGATTGAGGAAATAAACGAAATAGCACAAATATGTGATGACTGGGGCACTACGCTAATTCTTACCAATCATTATCACTTGCTTGATAAGGTGGACGCGCAGGGTGTACATATCGAGGATTTTGATGCTGACTTTAAGACTATCCGGTCAAAAATAGGGGATGATAAAACATTAGGGGCATCGGCAACAAACCTGAAAAGTTTGTTAGCGGTACAAGAAACCGGTGTTGTTGATTACTGCGGATATGGCCCGTTTGCACATACAGATACCAAGCCGAACAACAAGCCGCTACTTGGCTTCGGCGGCTACCGTGAATTGCAGAAACACCAGGAAATTAATATTCCTGCAATAGCCGTAGGGGGTATTCAGTTGGGCGATGTGGAACACCTGCTGCAAACCGGGATTCATGGAATAGCGGTTTCAGCAGCGGTTAATTTGTCCGTTGATCCGGCGGATATGTTAAAGGCCTTTTACAGAAAGATATATTAATAATACGGGTTGAGAACCAAGAGTCAAGATCCAAGAACCAATCATAAGGGAACTGCTCACCGCGTAATAAACCCGTTAGGAAATGGATATTCTAACAGGAAATTTCAATCCAGCGCTATTAACGAAATGATGTTTTCTCCGGTCTTGATTCCTGGCTCTTGTATCTTGGTTCTTGTATCTTGTATCGTTAATCTTAATTTGCATTAATATCTATACTTGGCGTTTATCATTCAACTATGTCATCTCACCACATCGTACGCGAAAAACAAGAACCTGCATTGCTGGTGTTGGGCCTCGATAATTTCCCGGATGAATTGCTCGGGCAGTTACTGGAATGGAGTCCGACAGTGATCACTACATCGCAAACAGCCGACAAATTGGTCTCTTTGGGCATCAAAGTGGACTGGATCATCACCAATGACGTTGGTGATGAATTGCAGGCCGACATCAAACATTTACCCGAAAGCACCGGTACCCAAATAGAAGGCGCACTACAATACCTGGTTGCCAATGGCTTCCCATCGGTAAATATCGTGACAGACGACTTTAGCATTAACGATTATATGCCTTTTGCCGATAAAATAGACCTGGTTATATTTCATGATGGTAAAAAAATATATCCGGCTAAACCGGGCTTCAGCAAATGGAAAACCGCTGGTGAGATTATTGAATTATTAACCCACCCCACCAATTTACACACTACTGGCCTTAAAAGTATAAGTACTAATACATATCAAACCGAAGCCGACGGTTTTTTCAGTCTGCAATTTGATGAGCCTTTCTTATTTATCGCAGAAGACCTATAAACGACCCAAGCAACTTATTCAACTTAATCAACCCAACAACGATTGCAACTAATTTGCGTTTAAATGACACAACATTAAACCAAATTCATTAGTTTTACGTTGTATTGCCAATTTAACCCAACATTTTCTTCGGTCTGTACTTAATTTAGTATGATTATAAAGTTAATTTCGTGTTAAACCATTTAATGAGAGTTTAGTCTAAAATTTAACAATCAGCATTACCCCTCTTGAGCTGCTACTTGCTTTAACAATTTTTCATCATGAACAGGATATATAAAAGTTTAATCTATGTTGCTTTAAGCACACTTTCATGTGCTTTTTTAGCAATACCGGCTAATGCCCAACGTACCAGCGGTGGAGGTGGTGGAGGCAGCAGCTCCAGTCCGCGCCCTTCTGGTGGTGGCGGTGGCGGTAGTGCCTCGTCTCCCCGGCCTTCCGGCGGTGGGGGTAGCAGTTTTTCTCCACGCCCTTCGTCAAATAATGTGGGCGTAAGGCAGCCAAACGGAAACGTAGGTGTTGCAAGGCCAAATTACAATGGGCAACAGCGTCAAAATGTTTACCAGCAACGCCCAACGGGCAGTACCTACAGGCCGGGCGCTAATTATGGTTATGCCCCCCGTGTTGGCAGTACAGCTCCGAGAGGCACTTATACCTACGCTGCGCCCAGAGTAGGCATCAGCAATGGTGGCGGCAGCGTTCAAAGCTATCGCAACTCTCCGGCTATAGGTTATGGCAGGGGAGGTTATTGGGGTAACCACGGCTATTATCACCTGAATCATGGTTACTATAATTCTTATTATAGCCCACGTCTTGGCTTTACCTGTGGATTTTTACCATTCGGTTATTACCCATTTTACTATGGCGACTATCAATATTTTTATAGCGATGGTTTATATTACCAGTATGATAACAGCGAATACACCGTAGTTGAGCCGCCCATTGGTGCGCAGATTGAGAAATTGCCTGCAAATGCACAGTCTATCGTGATAAACGGCCAGCAATATTATGAATTGAATGGTGTATATTATCAGCCGGTTACCAAAGATGATGGTACCATAGTTTACCAGATTGCAGGTAAAGATGGTGAGTTAAACACAAACTCATCGGTACAGGACGATCAGCCGCAAGGCCCGCAATTGGGTGACATCGTAGCCCAATTACCCCCCGATTGCAGGAAAATAAGGGTTAGCGGTGAAAAATTATATGTATCGCCCGATGGTGTTTATTTCCAGGAACAGGTTGACGGCAGCGGCAACAAAACTTATAAAATAGTAGGCTTGCCTACGGACGAGCAAGGTCAAAACTAACGAAGATTTTGTAACAAAAAAGCGATCCATTAACAGGGTCGCTTTTTTTATTTACATTAGCTTGCACTTTAGCCAATTATCAATTTATAAACTTCGTTTACATCATAAATTATCATGAAGAATTTCATTTACCTATTCTTTGTATTGCTGTTCAGCTCGTCATTTGCAGCCGTTAAAAGGGATAAAGAGCCCGATCTCAAACTATTTAAACCCGATAATAAAAAGATCCAATATACAGGCCGCGTCAGTTTTTCTGATCCGTTAAAGCCGCGCATTTGGGCGCCGGGCGTTTACATCGAGGCAAAATTTAAGGGTAGCAAATGCCAGGTGCTTATCAATGACGAAGTGCTTGGCGGCAACAACCGCAATTACCTGGAAATAGTGGTTGATGATAAAGCCCCTTACCGCATACAAACAACCGACAAAATTAACGTGATAGATATCCCAGGATTGTCGGATGGCGAACACACTGTATTGATTTGTAAGGATACCGAATCAAACATTGGTTATATTGATTTTGTAGGTATAAAATGCCAAAGCCTGCTGCCGCTTCCTGCGAAACCGAAACGTAAAATTGAATACTTCGGCGACTCCATCACCAGCGGTACGGGTATGGACCTTTCGGTAGTTCCGTGTGGTAAGGGCCAATGGTACGATCAGCATAATGCCTATATGAGCTACGGTGCGCGCACCTCGCGCAATTTAAACGCCCAATGGCAAATCACCGCTTTGGCAGGAGTAGGCCTTGTACATAGCTGCTGCAATATGAATGTGGTGATGCCGCAGATATACGATAAGGTTATTTTGCGCGCCGATTCGATAGGTTGGGATTTTAAAGCATACACACCCGACGTAGTAACCATTTGTCTCGGCCAAAATGATGGCAAGCAGGATTCCACCAAATTTTGCACCGCGTATGTTAATTTTATTAAAGACATAAGGCAGCAATATCCAAAAGCCGATATTGTTTGCTTAACCAGCCCGATGGGAAATGCCGGTTTAACCGCTGTTTTAAAAAACTATTTAACCGCCATAACCGGATATATGAATGCGCAGGGTGATAAAAAGGTAAGTAAATACTTTTTCTCCAGGCAATTTCACAACGGCTGCGGCGGCCATCCCGATATGGCCGATCACCAAATTATTGCAGATGAACTGACCGGGTACATCAGGCAGTTGAAAGGCTGGTAGTATATAAAGCCAAAACGTGGTTTATTATGAGTATCTTTATAAAAATCTGCCACGACCATGATCTTATTTTCGAGACGAAACCTGCATTATTCTGACTACAAATGGACCAACTACATCCCGCATGACCCGCGCACAAATGGCCGTCCGGATGATACCGTTTTTAATAAGGAAGAAGGCAACGAGGTTGTGTATTTGATTAACAAATTAATGATCCTTTGGGATTACCGCTTCTCCAACACCGGTAATAAAATGGAAAAATTGATACACGATAAGTTGCCAACAGAGGTCACCAAACAGGAAGAAGTTCAGCAATGGCTGAAGGTGAATTTGAAATTTTAAGAGGGGTAAATCAATACCAAATATCTTCTGCTAATATTTCCTTTTTTGTCTTTCCCTTATATTTAAGTATGGAGGCTTTTTCCAGCAAAGCTGTTGATATTAAAAATTTGTTGTTGATCTATATTATTTACCCATTGGTTTCCCCGGCCATTGCCAATTGATTAAGTCTGGACTCCACGCCACACCAATGCACGCATTTTTATCAAAATCACCCTGATCTTCTGTTAAAGGGCCGGATCCATGAAAGAAAAGCAGGTAACAATGGTAGTTTTTGTCATTCGTGAGATCAAGCGCCGCGCCTGCCGTAATACGTCCCTGCGCCCAGGGCCATTGCTGCTGGCCCAGTGTGATCAGCTTGCCCCAATCGTTCCAATGCACCAAATCTGTTGATTTTTTTATGGCTATTCCGTTTCTGGGAGAATAGAATAAAATATATTCACCATTTTTATACAAAACACAAGGATTTTCGCCTGATTCCGTTTTTCCGAAGTATTTCCAATTACGAAAATCGTAGGAATAGGACATGCTGATGCCGTTTTGTTTATAAAAACACCACCACTTTCCTTTATCTGTTTTATCTTCTATAAAATAGGGATCAATCATACGTCCCATTTGGGCAAAAGATATTTCGGGCCCCTTAACTTTTAAAAGTTCGGGCGAACTCCAATTAAGCAAATCTTTGCTGCGCATGATATATAAACGCGCATTGCCGTTGCCGAATTTTGGTGGCTGGCCAGCTAAATAATCAAGGCGGGGGTAAGTTTGCAGGCATAAAACCCATTCATTCTTAAATCTTATAACATTCCCAGGGCTTGAGAAATCCCATTCCTGTCCTTTGGGGGTAATGATCTTGACGGGAGACCAATTTTTCAGATCACGGCTATGGCTCAAGGCAGTATAGGAATAAATCTTACCCGACTCCCTCCTCACGTAAGTAAAAAAAAGATAAAAGGTCCCCTTGTCATATAAAACCGCCGGATCACGATAAGCAACCTGTTCATTTCCTTTAAATAATATGGGCGAAGTAAGTTTTTGAAGCGGCCGAGGCTGCGCTTTGACAGAAAAAGAAAATGTAGTTATTATAAAAAAATATGTTATTGATCTCATAAAAGTTGTTGATTTAAAACATATCAGCGCCTGTCGATATTTTTAAACCGATTTTTATAATTCGCTAAAGGTATAACAACATTTACAACGCTTACAACAAAAAGATTGTAATTTTGCCGAACCAATACGAGGTGCCCGTCAAACGCAAATGAGGTATACTATTTTTTGTCTTCTGTTCATGTTGATGTGCCATACTTCGGTTTACGCACAGCACGACTCATCGGCGACAAAACAAAACAACAACGCAATTTCCGATTCTATACAAACCGTAAGTGATTCAGCAACGGTTGCGAAATACAACCGCGAACAGTTTTTGGCAGACTCATTGGGAATGGTATGGTTAAATCCTGATTTTAAACAGCAGAGTGAGTTTTTCAAAAATTTACTAAAAACTAAAATAACAAATATCGATTCTGTATTGGCTTCGCCTCAAAAGCAAAGGACCAATTTGAAAATGGGACAGTTGCGGCCCTCACGAGATCCATGGATTATTGCCACAATCATCGGCCTTTTAATTTATACTGCGCTGCTAAACCTCTTTTTAAATAAAGACGTGAAAAACGTGATCCAGTCGTTTTATGATAAACATGCTATTTCGCAGTTTGATAAAGAAGGCGGCCTCATCAACTCGTGGGCGTTTATCGGCTTATTCGTATTGTTCAGTTTGTCACTCGGCCTTGTTTTGTACCAGCTTACTGTTTATTATGGGGTTTATAACAGTATAAGCGGCTTCCAGCTTTTTATTTCGCTGTCTGTTGGTGTAAGTATATTGTTTGCGTTAAAGTTTTTTATGTTAAAGTTTATTGGGTTTATTTTTGATATTAACGCATTGGTAAGTCAATACATCGCTATACTAAACCTAACTTATTTTAATATAGCGTTTGTGCTTTTATGCGTTACCATATGTTTAAGCTTGCTGGCCAGCCAGTTTATTCCCTATTTACTAATTTGCACGGTAGTGCTGATAGCAGTGGTATTTGCCTGGCAGTATTTGCGAAACAGCGTGAATATTATTTCTAATTTTCGATTTCATAAATTTTATTTATTTATCTATCTTTGTGCCCTCGAAATTTGCCCAATTTTGATTTTGATAAAGGCACTTAATATATAACTTTTAGGCAGTTACACATTTGAATTTGGAAGAGAGAAAGAAAAGGGTTAAAAGTATTTTAGTTACTTTACCAAAACCCGAAAATGATAAAAATCCATATGCCGAGCTTGCTAAAAAGCTTAATTTGAAGATTGATTTCAGGTCATTTATTCATGTTGAGGGCGTACCGGCTAAAGATTTCAGGAAAGAAAAGATCAATCTTGCAGATTTTAGCGCGGTAATTTTTACCAGCCGCAACTCTGCAGATCATTTCTTCAGGATATGTGACGAGATGCGTTTTGAAGTGCCGGTTGAAATGAAATATTTCTGCCTTTCAGAAACTATCGCCCTTTATCTTCAAAAATATATCCAGTACCGCAAACGCAAAATATTTTTCGGCAAACAAACCGCATCTGACCTTGCTGAAGTTTTAAAGAAGCACTCGGGAGAGAAATTTCTTTATCCTTGCTCAGATGTTGCCGCGGAAGAGACACAAAAATTCTTGCTCGAGAACGGTTATAATTTTACGCCTGCTGTACTTTTTCGTACGGTTTGCAGCGATCTATCAGACCTTGCCGAAGTGTTTTATGATGTCATCGCTTTCTTCAGCCCATCAAGTATACAGTCGCTTTACAAAAACTTTCCCGACTTTAAACAAAACAACACCCGTATAGCCGCTTTTGGCGCCACAACGCACAAAGCGGTGCTCGAAGCGGGCTTAATTTTAGATATTCCGGCCCCTACTCCAGCCGCTCCTTCCATGACAATGGCCATCGAGCAATACGTTAAACAAGCGAATAAATAATTCTTTCCTCATTCAAGATAATTTAGTTATAGTTAACCTCGGGAAGTTGATTATTCATGTAAATTAATTAAAAATTATTATATTTACTTGACCATGTATTCCGATGATAAATTTAATCGACAAAAAATTTGGTTAACTAAACCGCATTAGTCCAATAATTTATTTAACCTTGTTGCAACTATGTTTGAAGGTTTCGCGTATAAATCCAAACTATTTAGCATAATTGTAGGTGTTAAATTAATTTAAATTATTCGTTTTTTAGCTATTGGTTTATGTTATTACTATTTAAAATAGTGTAATTTTGGTTAAAAAAATGCGTTATCTGCATTCAGGTGCACAAATTAAATATATTCGGAAGTCACATGTTGTTATAGTTTAATATAACTGAATTTTGATTAAAATGAAGCAAATTTACTTTTTAGTTGCGGTTATAGCTGCAGGAATATTAAGCGGATGCAGTAAGGGAGGAGACCGGGGCGAACTAACAGGCATCCCGGCAAGATCATTCAGGGCCGAGGTCCCGTTTGGAATGGTTTACATCCCGGGCGGTTCATTTTTGATGGGGCAAACCGATCAGGATATCACCTTCGCGCAAATTGCGCAAACCAAGCAGGTAACAATACCTGCCTTTTTTATGGATCAAACAGAAATTACCAACAGCCAGTACAGGCAGTTTGTTAACTGGGTACGTGACTCCATTGCCATCACAAATTACCTTAACGACGATAAATATTATTTGAAGCCCAATAAAAATGGCGGCGCAAACCCCAATAACAAAAAATATATCAACTGGGCTTATGTAAAAAAATTCCCGGTAATGAGTCCAAGGAAAGGTGCAGGTTCTGCAGCAGCATCACAAAAATTGCAAGGGATGTACTACCAGGGCGACGATCGTATCTTCGATCATAACGACCTTGACATACGCTTGTTGAAATACAATTATGCAATGCCGGTGTTCCGTACTGCTTCCGATTATAAAAACGATAAAACAAAAAAACGTTCCGACTTTATTTTACGAGATACCGTACCTGTTTATCCGGATACATTAGTGTGGCTGAGCGATTTTTCTTACGCAGCTAACGAGCCAATGGTTGAAGGCTATTTTTCACACCCGGCTTATCGCAACTATCCTGTAGTGGGCGTAACCTGGCGCCAGGCCCGTGCTTTTAACGCATGGCGCACCCGTTATAACGATGCTTATAAAGATGCAAGGCATTTACCACACCGCCTGCCATATGAATTGCCTACCGAAGCTGAATTTGAATATGCAGCGCGCGGCGGCAGGATAGGTAATGATTACCCATGGGGCGGTCCGTATATTAAAAATGCAAAAGGCTGCCTGCTGGCAAACTTTAAACCCGGCAGAGGTAACTATACCGACGATGGCGGTGCGTATACTGTAAATGTAAAATCATACTTCCCCAACGATTACGGCTTATATAACATGGCCGGCAACGTAGCAGAATGGACCTCTTCAGCTTTTGATGAATCGGCATCCACATT
>CAZZUU010000071.1:9685-12816 GCA_964657275.1 uncultured Mucilaginibacter sp.
CGATTTGGCCCCATCATACAGCTATGAGGCAAAAGCAAGCGACCCTGCCGTGTTAAAACGCAAAGTTGTTCGTGGCGGATCATGGAAAGATATCGGTTACTTCCTGCAAAATTCAACACGTACTTTCGAGTACCAGGATACTGCCAAATCATATATCGGTTTCCGTTGCGTAACGCATTACCTGGGCCGCGATATCAGGGACAAACGATAAACACAAAAAACAAACAAAATATAATAACTCTTTTTCAAAATAATATGACTGGAAAGAAACAACCTTACGGAATTAACAATATCGTGTCATGGGGCGCTACAGTGGTTATTGTGGGCCTGATGTTTAAAATATTACACTGGCCGGGCGCCACCTACTTTATTGCAGGCGGTTTAACCACAGAAGCTATCTTGTTTTTCTTACTTGGATTTCAAAGAGATAACGCTGAGCTTGATTGGAGCCGCGCATACCCTGAACTAGACGAAGATTTTAAAGGCGACCTGCCAAAAGCAAGGCCGGCAGCTGCAGGCGATAACTTTTCAAACACCGCAGCTTTAGATAAAATGCTGGCTGATGCAAAAATAGGCCCTGAATTAATAGGAAGCCTTGCTGATGGCTTAAGAACATTTGGCGACAAAGTAAACTCTATATCGCGTGTAACTGATGCTGGTGATGCAACCATTGCATTTACCAATAAAGTTAAGCAGGCTTCTGCAAGCTATGATAATTTAAGTAATGCTTTTGATAAGGCGTCCGCTAATTTATCAGAGATGGCAAATACAAACGTTGATACCAAGGCTTACCACGAACAAATAAATTCAATGGCTAAGAACCTTTCGGCTTTAAATGCAGTGTACGAACTGGAATTACAAGATTCGAGCGCGCATTTAAAAGCGATGAATAAGTTTTATCAAAACCTGTCATTAACAATGGGCAACTTCAACGAATCATTGGATGATTCAAAACAATTTAAGGAAGAAGTTGGCCGCCTGGCTAAAAATTTGTCGACACTAAACTCCATATACGGAAACATGCTTTCGGCGATGAACCAGCCTCGTGTTAACTAGTAATGATTTGGTAATTAAAAATATAATATACAAAACACATGGCCGGAGGTAAGCAAACCCCAAGACAACGAATGATGGGTATCCTGTACCTGGTACTATTGGGTTTAGTAGCCTTAAGCGTACCGGATAGCTTGATGGATGCGTTTAAAAATATTAAAAACAGTTTAATAACATCAACCGCTAACGTTCAAACGGGTATACAAACTACATTTTCAACTTTTGAAGCCACCAAGCTTAAAGAGCAGTACGATAGGGCGGCACCAATACTTCGAAGAGCTAAAGAAGCACAAGCTACTGGCGAAGCGTTGAACACCTATGTTCAACAATTAACCGACCAGTTGGTTGCTGATGGCGACGGGATAGACCCGGCGACCAATGATGTTGGCGGCAGGGAGAACCTTGATATATCGCCGCGTGTGATGATAGATGGCAAAAAGGGAGAAGAACTGAAGCAAAAGATTAACGAAACACGTGAAAAATTATTTAACCTACTAAAGGACAACGAAAAAAAAGGTGTTAACTTTTCTCTAAATACCGAAGCGCCACACCAAACTACCGGCCCATCAAAAACATGGGAGGAAGCTTATTTTGGTGACGGTATTCCGTTAGGTGCCACTTTAACAACATTGGCAAAAATACAGGCTGACAATAAAAACGCTGAAAATGAAGTCGTAAAAAGAATATTAGGTGAAGCGGAACGCGCCCAGGTAAATTTGGATAAATTTTATGCTGTTGCAGTTGCTCCATCCGGATATGTATTACAAGGACAACCCTATACAGCCGACGTTTTTCTTACAGCTTATGATTCACACTTAGCTCCAACTATTACCGTTGGTGGGGCGCAGATATCAGTAGATGCAGGTAAAGGGAAATACGCCGGTAGTACAAGTACCGAAGGCATACACAAATGGACCGCAACAATAAGTTTTAAAGATAATGACGGGAAACCACAATCATATACTACCCCAGAACAGAGTTACATGGTAGCACGGCCATCAGCAGTGGTATCGCCTGATAAAATGAATGTATTATACATAGGCGTACCAAACCCGGTTTCGGTATCGGCACCAGGCATAGCTAAAGAAAATTTAAGGGTTGGTATAAGCGGTGGTTCAATAAGTGGTTCTGCCGGGCATTATACGGCTACAGTGTCGTCCATCGGAAACGCAACAATAACCGTTTCAGGTGAATTGACTAAAGGTAAAACATCTGTTTTAGGCAGCACTTTATTTCGCGTTAAGCGTATCCCTGATCCGAAACCACAGTTTGCCGGTAAAAGTGGCGGAACTACCAGCGCAGCCAATATCAGGGCGCAGGACAGGATATTTGCCAAATTGGAAAACTTTGACTTTGATGCTAAATTTAATGTAACGCGGTTTACCTTATTAATTGCAAAACCGCGGCAGGATGTTATACAGTTATCGGCAACCGGAAATGAATTAACAGGTGCCATGCGCTCTTTAATGAATACGGTTACACCCGGAACAACAGTTGTATTTGAAAATATTATTGCAGTTGGCCCTGACGGCACACAACGCGGCCTTGACCCAATTGCGACAATTGCAAACTAAAGAATTATGAAAACAAGAATTTTAGTTGTTATACTGTGCCTGGCATGCGTGGCATCCTATGCACAAAAGCGTAAGAAAAAGGTTACTAAAAAACCCGCGCCTACAACAAAACAAGCCTCAACCGGCTCAAGTGCCAAACCGGATACAACAGCCAAAGTAGCTGCCGCACCAGCAAAGCCTTTTGACAGGCCTTTGGATGGATATTACAAAAAATCAAACATATTAAGCGCGAAGGTAACACCTTATCCAAATCTGCGTGAATCTGACGTTGCGTTTTCAAAACGCGTCTGGCGTGAGATTGATGTACGTGATAAAATGAACCAATACCTGGCATCGCCAAAACAACGACTAATCGACATTTTAATGAACGCGATTGCTGATGGCGAATTAACCGCTTATGACCCTACACCGGATGCGAAGAACGACCCAAATGGCGATGCTTTTTCAAAACCATTAACAGCGGCTGCTGCAAAGGCCAGGATGGCGGATAGCAGCATCGTAGAT
>CAZZUU010000071.1:12826-13286 GCA_964657275.1 uncultured Mucilaginibacter sp.
CGGTAATAAAATCGGCTCTGTATTAAAGGCTGGTGAATTTAACCCCGATAGCGTTGTAAAATTCCGTATAAAAGAGGATTGGATATTTGACAGGCAGCGTTCGATATTTGAGCCACGTATTGTTGGTATCGCCCCGATGGTTAAACCCAAAGCAGGTGGTCTGGACCTCGATTATCAACCTGCGTTTTGGATCTATTTTCCTGATGCAAGGCCTATCCTGGCCACAAAAGAAGCCGTAAGCCGTAACAGCGATGCAACAGGCTTAAGCTTTGACGATGTATTTATGAAAAGAATATTCGCCAGTTACATCGTAAAACAATCAAACGATAAGGACGAGCGTATAAAAGATTACGCACAAGGGATAGATAAGCTGTACGAATCTGAAAAGGTCAAAAAATCTTTGATGGATTGGGAGCTTAACTTGTGGCAGTACTAGGAGAGAGTCAGAAAAGTCCGAAAG
>CAZZUU010000072.1:0-13280 GCA_964657275.1 uncultured Mucilaginibacter sp.
AGCGAAACAACCTCTTAGTGAGAAAATTTATTCTCACTCCAACAGTTTCAATAGATGCATTTAGCTAAGCGCCTCTAATATAGATTTTTGAAATTTTCCAGGTTTTTTTTATGCTCGATAAAAGACAGTTCGACAACGTTAGGTTGTAATAATTTCCATATAATTCTGCACTGTAACCTTTAGGCAATTTTAGCAAACGTTTTTATCTTGCCGTACCAATTAGCTGTCATTTCGCCGGCTTTTATCCACTTAAAAATATCTACATATTTAAATGAACTTCTATATAAAAAAACACCATCGGGTACGGTTCCGTTGTCACTCTCTGTTATAACGATATGCCCATTTAAATTTATCGGCTTTATTCCAAATGATATTTTATTGTCCAATGGCAATGTGTGGAATTTATTAATCAAATCGAGCGTGGTAAAATCCCGGTCGCAAAGCTTATAAAAATATTTACTTCTATCGGTAAATTTATTCATTCTTTCCAACCTCCGAGTCCATTTAAGTTCGGCCTCTTCTTTATCTTTATAATGAACAAAATGTACCTCTATATCATCCAGCTTACCTATAGGGTAGGCTATCGGTTTATCACTCCACTTTGAATTTGGAATAAACTGCAATTTTTGTGATAAGTAATAATCAAAATTTTCAAGCAGTTTTAAATAATCCGGCCCGAAAAGAAATAAGCCAACAAAAGGTGTGTTATACTCCCTGTTTAGTCGCTTATAAACCTCAGCCCCCCAACAATTATTTGAAACAATCACAAATTCTTTGTCGCCAAACATCCGCTGATCCAATTTTGATGTCAATGCCTTTAAATTCTTCTTTACAAATGCTGAAATCATATTTTTAATTTTTATGCGATCTGCATATTAGCTTATTAACTACTGCACTATAAGTTATTAAGCGCCTTAAAACAAAATTAGTAATCTTTTTAAGAAAGGTGAACATCCCGCCTGATTATCTCGTTAAGCCTTTATATAATCTATATTAAATTATCAAAATGGCAATAAAGCTTTGATTTACTGCCAATATTTATTATTTTTAGTGATCTAACTATTAATATAATTAACACTACTAATGAAGCGTATAAAGAGCCTCGACGGTATGAGGGCCATATCGATTATAATGGTTTTGCTTGGCCATCTCAAAGAAACGCTCCCCGCAGCGATGACAAACAACAAGTTTTTTATGCTTTTTTTCGATAATGGTGGGTTTTTAGCCAATGCACCGTTGGGTGTAATGATTTTTTTCGTTATCAGCGGGTACCTTATTACAAGATTGTTAATTGCTGAAAAGCAAAAAACGGGCACTATCAGTTTGAAGAATTTTTACATACGGAGGATACTAAGAATATTTCCCGTTTTCTATTTGTATATCATCGTCATCGTGCTTTTAAAGATATTTTTTATTCCGGAACTATTTGAAAGTTATGCGTTGGTTGGGGTTGCGGCACTTTACGTTTGGAATTATTCGCACCTCATTATTCACAAATCGGCTTCTGATAACGGCGCCTGGTTTTTCGGCCATTTTTGGTCGCTGTCAATGGAAGAGCAGTTTTATTTAATATGGCCGTTCATGTTTTGGAAACTTAGCAGCGAAACCTTAAAAAAAGTCACTATTTGGATAATCGTCCTGATGCCTTTTGTGAGGGTAGCTACATACTTTTTTATGCGTGGCAGCCGGGGCCAGATAGGCATGATGCTTCATACCGGTGGTAATGTAATATTTATTGGCTGTTTGGGCGCTTTGTTAGAAAACACCAACTTTTTCAAGGAAAAAATTTCGAGGTTAATTTATAACAATAAAGTTATTTGGGCTACCGGGGTGTTTTTGTTTATTGTTTCGTGCTTATTAAGCAGATTTGCCAAAGGGCTGTACGTTGTTCCCGCTGGAACCACCCTGAATAGCTTGTGCATTATTTTGCTTCTCTTCTGGTGCGTAAATGTGCCATCAAAAGTAGCCGATTTTCTGAATACTAAAGTAATGATCGAAATTGGTATACTTTCCTATTCGCTTTATATTTGGCAACAACTGTTTTTAACTACAACCATTCACTATTGGTTCAATCAATTTCCGCAAAACATATTTTTGGTGTTTATTGTAGCATCCATTTCGTATTACGGAATTGAAAAGCCGATTTTACAGCTAAAAGCGAAGTTTAAGAAGGTTTAATTCAGCGCAACATCGCTGTAAACCGGGTAATGATCGGAAATTGATTTGCGAACTATCTCATAATTCAGGATATTAAACTGCGGGGTGGTTAAAATATAGTCTATCTGAAAACTTGCAAAACCTTCGTCTACAGTTTTGGCGATACCCGATCCCCTCTCCCTAAACGCATTTTTCATCCCTTTTGACATTTGGCTAAAGGCGTACGATGAGGGCGTATCGTTAAAATCACCAATAAAAATATAGGGGTACGGACATTTGGAAGCTTCCCGGCGAATTAAATCTACTTGCTGAGCCCTTACCATGAAAGCTACTTTTAACTTCCAGAGTATTTCTTTCAAATTATACAAACTGATTTTTCCTCTTTGCGAAAATTTGTCCAGGTTATTGTAATCAACAGGGTCAAATTGCAGGGATTTTAAGTGGAAACAATAAACCCTGATAATTTTAAACTGGTACTTAACATCAATATAAATCCCCTGGTTATCATTATTATCCCGGCTTAATCTTATAATCCCTTTATTAATAATCGGGTACTTCGAAAACAGGGCTAAACCGGTAGAGTCATACGGTGTTATTTTAAAAGGTTCAAAATAAAAGTGGGTGGTATGCAGTATGTTTTTTAAAACATATCCACTAGGAAAACGCGGGGCCGAGTAACATTCTTCAACACCCAAAATATCAGGCTGAATTGAATCAATCAGTGGCGGGATTTCTTTATAAGAAGGAACATTGTCTGTGGTTTCAAAAACGTGAACATTATAGGTCATTACCCTCAAATGGCCGGCATGTGAAGTTGATGGGTAAAAAAAATTGATCCCAATGTTATTTAAAAGCACATTAAAACCCAATAAAATACAAACAAACGAAATAAAAAAAAACCTCTTTAGCCGAATAGCCCAATAAACCACGAAAATTATATTAGCATACAACAACATCAGGTAGATCAATCCAAGAAATGCTAAAGGCCAGCATTTTTCGGGACTGATTACACCTGATAAATAGCTGAGTAGCAGCAGCGCGGCAAAAAGGAAGTTCAGGTATAGAACGTACCGTTCAATTTTTATAAAAAACTTTTTAGATTCCATTAATTACGAATATAAGCAGTTTTGATTAGGGGTTGTTTCTGGTCAGCAAATGTAATAAACACAATTGCTATCTACTTTTTATATTCTTCTGCATATTTGCGGATAAGTACTTCTTCACAAAAAGCCTCCCCGATGACGCGCCTGCCCTGTTGGCGTATTGTGGCGAGTTTCTTTTTATCGCTATAAGCCTCTTTTAATTTTTCGGCAATACTTTCAACGTCCAGGGTAGTTACCCACCCCATGTCTTTTTCCTTTACAAAGCCAGAAAGCCCAACGTCTTCCGAAACCAGCACAGGGGTGCCCATGTGTAAAGATTCAATAACCACGTTTGCGAAATTTTCATTTAGTGACACCAGCACAAAAAGATCTGCATTGTTCAATTCTATAAATTTCTGCCCGCGATCTATCCAGCCTATCCATTCTATTTTTGAATCAATACCCAAAGTGACTGCCAAGGCCTTTAATTCATCTATATAAGCATCATCTCCGTTGCCCGCTATCTTTAGCTTTAAATTAAAGTCTATTTGGCTGATTGCTTTAAACAGGTTATCCAGCCCCTTTTTTGGGTGAATCCTTGATAAAAAAATCAGCGTAAATATTTGGTTAATATTGGGTTTGATCTCAATTTTAGGTAACAAAATTATATTGGGCAATACAAATCCCTGCCAATCCGGGATCAATTCCCTGCAGTCATCATATTCAGCCTGCGACGTAGCATGTAAGCGGCATTTAGCAAGTGTTTTACGGCCTACAAAATCGTGAATTAACTTTTTGTAACCGCTTCGGCCGGAATTAAAAATGTACAGACTCAACATTCCCCTGGGGGCAACAATCACTTTTATTTTGCTCGAAAGTGCTATGCGGGCGGCGATAACAATTAATATATTCCACCAGGAATGCAGGTGGATAACATCGTAATTTTTAGCTGTTTTGCGGAGCGCTGACCATAACCCCGGGCTTATGTTGGTTTTATCGCCAGAGTATCTTTTAAAATAGGTAACGTTTACTCCATCTACATTTATTATTTCGCCGGGTATTACATCCAGTTCGGTTTTACCATTTGCAGTAGTGGTATAAACATCCACCTTATGCCCTGCGGCTGCCAAGCCCTCACATAATCGCGATACAGATTCAGTGGGCCCGCCATAAACATAGGCCGGCTTGTAAGCGGGAATGATGTGAAGTATTTTCATATAGATTGTTTGTAAGCAATGGGTAGATCACGACTTACTTTTCAAGTAAATCAACGCATTTTTAAGCTAAAATGGTTAATTTATTTATAACCCACGGCCTGCAATTGAAATAATTCTTCATAGCGCCCTTTGTTTTCTAAAAGCTCTTCATGCGTTCCTATTTCAAGTATCTGCCCTTTATCCATTACGATAATACGGTCCGACATACGCACGGTAGAAAACCTGTGCGAAATTAATACGGCAGTCCGGTTCTGTGTCATTTCCGAAAAACGTTTGAATACCTCATATTCCGATCTGGCATCAAGTGCCGCCGTTGGTTCATCTAATATCACAATAGGCGCGTTACGCATATAAGCCCTCGCCAATGCAACTTTTTGCCATTCGCCGCCTGATAATTCGTACCCGTTAACAAATAAGTGCCCCAGCATTTGACCGTACCCTTCCGGTAATTTTTCTACAACAGTATTCGCCAGGCTTAGTTTAGCCGATTCTTCAATAAGTGCTTTATTATCAACCTGCCCGATGTTGCCTATAGCAATGTTTTCAGACAAGGTTAGTTGATAGCGTATAAAATCCTGGAAAATAACCCCCATCTGCATTCTCAGCTCGGTGATGTCATATTCTCTCAGGTCATATCCATCCAACAAAATCCGTCCTTCTGTTGGATCGTATAAACGGGCCAGCAGCTTAACCAAAGTTGTTTTCCCTGCGCCGTTTTCACCTACCAGCGCCATTTTTTCCCCAGGGTGTAAAGTGAAATTTAAATACCTGTTTGCCCAACGTTCAGAATTACGGTATTTAAAACCAACATTTTCAAAAGTAAAGCCCGAAACCATGGGATTTGGAAACGACCTCGGATTAGCCGGAGCCGCCAAATTGGGTTTTATTTCAAAAAAGTCAAAAAAGTCCTGGAGATAGTATGCGCCCTGGGCGATATCTTTTAACCGCTTCGCGCTATTTTGAACAATACTGCCCAGCGATTTTATGGCACCTATAAATAAGCCCATTCCGCCTAAAGACAAAGTACCGGCAAGTACTTTATTAATAATATATACAAACGAAATATAGAACCCTACGGCGCCGGGAATATTAAGCAACGATCCAACATAATATTGTTTTACCCCGAGTTTTCGCTTAGCCGTGTATAAATCAGTTGCGATTTTCCAGTACCGGACAATAAAAAAATTTGGCAGGTCAAATAATCTGATTTCTTTGGCCGAGGCCTCGCTGCTGCCAATGAGGCTTAGATAATCCAGCTCTCTTCTTTTTTCGGTTTGACTTCGAAACAATAAATAGTTTTTGGCATTAAAGTAGGATGACCCAAAAATTGAGGGTAGAAAAAATATTGCCAACAACAACACTATCCAGGGTTGAAAAGCTATCAAAACCCCGATGTATGTAAGCATCGTAATAGAGTCCTGAACCTGGCTGAAAAGTAACGATAAAAGCGCTTTTCTACCTAAAGACTGCTGACGCGTCCTTTCGAGCTTGTCATAAAATATCGAATCTTCAAACTGATCCAGATCGAGCGTAGCGGCATGCGAAATGATCATTGCATTAGTGCGGTTGGTAAGCAATTCACCAAGCAAATCATCTATTAAAAGTATAACTTTCGAGAAAAACGTACTGAATATAACCAAAATGAATTCTATCATCACCCATTTCCACAAATGCTCCCACATCCATGCTTTATCGCTGATGTAAACTTTGTGATGCGTGATGAAGGCTACGAGTCCATTGATAATAGCTTTCGCTATCCATAATGCTACGAGTGGTATAAAAGCTTGTATAATACGCAAAAACGCCGTCGAAAATGTCAGCCAAGGACTACTTTTCCATACCACTACGCAAAACTTGGGAAGATTTCTGTACGCTATCAGCCTGTCCTTTATGGATATCCTTTCGGTTTTCTTACGTGGCCCTTCTTTCAGATCAGACATATACAATCATATTTTTTGTTCGTGTTATTCACATCGAAGTTTAAATGCCTATTAAAAATTTATCACCAATCCCCGCTTTTTGTATTTTTCAGCGCAAAGATATGCCAATAACCATATATTTTATGTTACTATTTGCGATTAAGCGCTACGCAACTGATACGAATAATTGCCGCATACTGTTACTAAACAGTTGAAAACAGACTATTTATTATCGAAGTATTATTTATTCTGCCGGGGTTTTACAGAAATATCTATATTATTTAAATGTTTTTGTAAAATGTCCGACAAAGCGCCGGCATATTTAGGTGAGAAAATAGTTGAGTGCTCTCCATCAACTTCGTAGATCTTAACAGAGTTGGCATGCTTTTTCCAGGAATTTTTTGTTTCGCTATTTATAGTTATTCTCTTGTAGGATATACGCTTATTTCTGTCTATAAAATAATAGTGCTCCTTAGCGTAAAACACCAATACTTCACCATCGTAATATTTTGTTTTATATCCCCGCTTCGCCGTTTCAAAAACCCGCGATACTTTATTAAAAGATTCCAGCTCGACTCCTTCTACCGTCGATTCCTTGATACCCACTGCAGATTTTAACTTATCAATTTTATAAGATACGGCCTGTTTTGGATGCCTTACCATAAGAAAAGCCTCAAACTGTATTTTCAAAAATATTCTCGACATCGAATTTCTTATTATCCGCGGTATCCGGTAATAATTATTGAATGATGCAGGAATGATCTCCCGTTCTTCGGTAGCATAAGAATCAAACATGCTTAACATCACTACTTCTTTACCCAATGCCTTTAGCTGGAGCGCCATTTCAAAAGCGATATTACCGCCCAAACAATGCCCCGATAAAGCATACGGGCCATTTGGGTTTTGTTTTAAAATCTCGTTTAGGTACATTTCAGCAATTCCGGCAATGGTGTCTGGAAACTCTTCCGATCCTTTATTATCTGAACGTTGCTGCAACCCATATACAGGCTGTTCAGCGTCGAGCATTTTAGCAAAATCCACAAATTTAAATATGGTGCCGCCGGCTCCGCAAATGATGTATAACGGTATTTTATTCCCCGTCCCTTTAATCGGAAACAATAATTGAGACGTTACTGTATTTTTATTTGTCAATTGTTTGGCAAGCCCTGCTACTGTAGGATAAAGAAATACATCGCTGATAGGAACTTCCATTCCATATGTTTTCCGTATAGCTGAAACTAATCTTAAAGCCAATAATGAATGCCCGCCAAGTTCAAAAAAGTTATCAGTAACACTTACTTTTTCAACCTTCAGTACATCCTGCCATATCTCCGCAAGCGCCTTTTCGGTTTCGTCACGCGGCTCCACATGATTTTTTTCATTCAGCAAATTTTCCGGGTTAGGTAACGCTTTCCTGTCAATCTTCCCGCTCGATGTAAGCGGCATAATTTCCAACTCTATCCAAAGATTGGGCACCATGTATTCAGGTAGCATTAGACTCAGTTTTTCCTGTAGGGCCTGTTTGTCAAATGCACCTTTTGCTACTACATACCCCACTAACTGTCTGTTGCCACTTTTGTCCGCTCTTGCCAATACTACACCCTCGCCAATTTGTTCGATCTGATTTAACACGCTTTCAATCTCACCTAACTCTATGCGATAACCTCGTATTTTTACCTGATCGTCCATCCTGCCCTGGTACTCGATATTACCGTCTGCAAGCCATCTGCCCAAATCGCCTGTCTTGTACAGTCGTGCATTCGGTTCTGTACTAAATGGATTAGTCACAAACTTCTCGGCTGTCAGTTCAGGTCTGTTTAGATACCCCCGCGCCAAACCGGCGCCGGCGATACAAATTTCGCCTGTTACTCCTACTGGATTTAACTTACCATCAGGGCTTAAAATATATATCTGGGTATTTGCTATGGGTTTACCAATGGTGATGACATGATTTAATTTGATGGGATCGTCAGACTGGGTGGCACATACCGTCGCTTCTGTCGGGCCATAAGCGTTAATCAGCCTGATGCCCTGTGACTGCAAATAAAGCCCTGTGGTTTCATTTAAGGCCTCGCCCGCTGACACAATTGTCTTTAATATCCCCAAAGTGCTCTCATCAAGAGTGAGTTGGAATGATGGAGGCACTACCGCTAGTGCCACCTTATGCCTTTTAATCAATGCTGCAAATCTCTCGGACGATAGAATATCCTCCTTAGCCGACAATACCAGGCTTCCGCCGCTTAAAAACGTATTAAATATTTCGACAACGGATGCGTCGAATCCGAATGACGCAAATTGAAGTGTTCTCATACCCGGCTTTAATCTTAAAGCCTCCGCCTGACTTATTGCAAGGTTTACTACTCCGCCGTGCTCAACCATCACTCCCTTAGGTTTACCTGTAGACCCCGAGGTGTAGATCACATAGGCCAACTGTGACGGCGATATTCCAACGCCCATATTTGATATTGATTCTTTAACGATCTCCTCAACGTCTTCATCAATTGAGATCGTAACAATATTACTATTTCGCAGTTTATCACCATTTACGCTATCGCTTAATCCCAGCTTAGCACCGGTATCTTCCAGCATATATTTGATCCGGCCTTCCGGATATTCCGGATCTATAGGTACGTAGGCGGCTCCGGATTTTAATATCCCGAGTATTCCAACAATCATATTCAAACCCCGCTCAACGCAAATGGGTATCAGCGTTTCGTGAGTCACGCCATTTTTTTGCAGGTAACGTGCCAGTTGATTCGAACGTTCGTTTAGTTCTTTGTAAGTCAATTTTTCCTGTCCGAATTCTATAGCTATAGTTCCTGCTGCTTTTGCTGCCTGTTCTTCAAACAAACCCACTAAACTTTTATCTTGGGGATAAAGTGATGAGGTTTCATTAAATCCCTGCAGGTTATTTTTTTCGCTTTCGGATAGCATATCCAGGTTGGCGATCTGTTTATCAGGTGATACAACGATAGACTCGAGAAGATTTATGTAATGACCAGTCAATTGTTCAATAGTGTCTTCCTTATATAAGTCAATGCTATATTCTACAGACCCGTGTATGCCAGAATCGATCTCAGTCATCATAAAGGACATATCGATTTTAGCTGTATTATGGCTGGCCGCTTCTGTAGACAATCGTAAATTGGTCAAGTGCAATTCGGGTATTTCAGGCGTATTTTGAAATCCAAACATCACCTGGAACAACGGATTACGGCTCATATCGCGATTTTTCACCACAGCATCCACCACCTTCTCAAACGATACTTCCTGATGGGCATAAGCTTCCAGCATCATTACTTTTTCTTCACCCAATAATTTATCGAACGTTGTATTTCCAGAAATTTTGCTCCTTAACGCCAATGTATTCACAAAAAAACCAATTAACCCCTCCAATTCCTGCTGGTTTCTTCCGGCTACCGGCGTACCCACGCATATATCTTCCTGTCCGCTATAGCGATATAATAATACTTTAAAAGCAGCCAGCAGTGTCATATAAAGAGTTGTTCCCTGCCGATGGCTCAAACTCATCAGTTGATCGGATAATTTTTTATTTATCTGAAAAATAAATTTGGCCCCTCTTGAACTTTGAATCACCGGTCTGTTATAATCTTGCGGTAACTGCAATGGGGCCACATCTTCTAATTTGGTTTTCCAATATGCCAATTTAGCTTCCAATACCTCGCCGTGCATGTATTTTCGCTGCCAGATTGCATAATCAGCATACTGAATAGGTAATAACGGCAAGTTGGCACTATTACCGGCTAAATGGCATTCATATAACTCCGCAACTTCTTTTACCATTATTGAACGAGACCAGCCATCCGAAGCAATATGATGCATAGTTGCAACCAATATATAATCCATATCGCCGGTCTTTATAAGCTCCGCACGAAGCATATGGTCAGCCGAGAGATCAAAAGGTTTACTAACAAGCTCTGCTATGTATTTTGCCAGGTCTTCTTTGTTCGTCGTCTTTCTGGTAAACGTTAAGCACCAACCATCTTTTGGGAGAACATGCTGAAATCCCAATCCATCATTTTCGCGGATAACGGTGCGTAAAACCTCATGACGGTTAACTACAGTCCGAAGGGTTTCCTGTAAAGCTTCTTTATTCAATTCGCCCCGTAACCTTAATACGGCAGGAACGTGATATTGTACGCTACCTTCAAGTTTATCAATAAACCACAAACGTTCCTGGCTGAATGATAGCGGAATATATTCCGGTCGTTCTTTTTCGGCAGTAACAGGCGGCAACAACTCGGTGAATGTTTCGGTTGTTAAACGGCTGGCCAATAGGGCCACTGTCGGATAGTCAAAAACGTCACTGATAGGTAATTCTACCTTGAATTTTTTTCTGATCAGGGAAACCAGTCTTACTGCCAGTAGTGAATGTCCCCCAAGTTCAAAAAAGTCATCTGTTATGCCCACCTCTTCTAATTCCAGTACTTCCCGCCAAATTTCTTCGAGAATTGCTTCCGCTTCGTTTGTTGGCGCTTTATAACCTTCTGTTCTTGTAACTTCAAACTCCGGCAACGCCCGGCGGTCTATTTTTCCATTTGCGGTTAATGGGAAACTTTCTAATGTCACCAAATAAGCCGGCATCATATAATCCGGAATTCGCTGCTTTAAGTAGTCTTGGATAAGATCCTTATCGTAATTGCCTAGTGGTATCAGGTAACCAACTAACAGTGTATTGCCTTGCTTGTCTTGCTTTGGCAATACTATCGCCTGACTAACTAAGCCACTTTGTTCCAATAACCGCCCTATTTCTCCGGGCTCTACTCTAAACCCTCTAATTTTAACCTGGTCATCTACACGTCCGATAAAAAGCACGTTGCCATCAGCCTGGTATTGTACTTTGTCACCTGTAGCATACATCAATTTGTGACCTTCCTTGTCAAATGGATTTGATACAAACTTTTCCTGCGTAAGTTCTTTATTGTTAAGATAACCCTGTGCTAAACCATCGCCAGCTATAAATAACTGCCCGGGCACGCCTACCGGGCATAAACTCAACTCTTTACTTAAAATATAGGTTGTGGTATTTGAAAATGGTTTGCCTATTGGTATAGTTGCACCGTAATTGTTTTTTGCGTTTACCTCATGCAAGAGTTTCCCGATGGTAGTTTCTGTTGGTCCGTAGTGGTTTAATATACGGCAGTTTGTTCCGGTCGCGAGGATCGTTTCCACTACCGTTTTTTGTAATGTTTCTCCTCCAAAAATTAATTGTTTTTTTGGCAGCAACGGCTGATCGTCCATCATCAAAGCTTTCCAGTGCGAGGGAACTATTTTTAAACAATCGATCTTGTGGTTGTTAAAATAGGCATGCAAAGCTTCTATATGACTTACTGTCTCTTGTGCGAATATATGCAGGGTACCTCCAAAAAGTAACGATGGATATATTACGGTATTACCCAAATCTGTTGCAATTGTTGATACTAATGCAAAGCTTTTACAATCGCTAATGCTAATGCGGGCATCTAATCCATATACGTAATCCACCAAGCTCCTGTGGCTTACTTTTGCGCCTTTTGGAGTACCGGTAGAACCTGATGTATAGATTACATAAGCCAAATGCTTAGGCTGAAGCCTGGTTACAGGTTTAGTAGATGGTTGCTTTCGTAAATTCGCGCGCTCCTCGTCAATTTCAATAATTTTTACCGCACAATCTTTGGGTAATTTTCGGCTCGCCTCACTACTGGTTACGATTACTGTAGCTGCCGTATCTTTAAAAATGAAGTTAATTCTGTCGGGGGGGAAATCAGTATTAACCGGTACATAAGTCCCGCCGGCTTTCAAAATCCCAAGAAGACCAATTAACATATCGAAATTACGTTCGATAAATAAAGGCACTAAAGTTTCTTCTTTCACCCCCTGGCTTTGTAAATAGTGGGCCAGTTGATTGGATAACTCACTAAGCGCCTTGAAGCTAAGTTGCTTTTCTTCGAATGCTAATGCAATACCATCCGGATTTTTTGCAGCCTGCTCCTCAAATAAATCGATTACGGTTGCCGATAACGGATAGTTGCATGAACTGTTTCCAAAAACGAGCAAAGCGTCGTGCTCGCCGTTCGTTATCATCTTTATTCGTCCTATTGCTTCATCAGGTCGTTCAACCAGCGACGCCAATAATTCGCTGAAATGGGTGGCAAAACCAACAATTCGCGCTTTATTATAAAGGTCAGTGTTATATTCTATGGTGACATGGATGCTTCCCGCTGTTTCCTTTGCCATGAAAGCCATATCAAAGCGGGATGTCACATGCTCCTGGTTTTCTACATTTAAATTCAACCCTTCCAGTTGCAGGTTAGGTATTTCAGGTGTATTGCCCAAACTGAACAATACCTGGAAGAGCGGGTGCCTGCTCATATCGCGGCCCTTTATTACGGAATCAACGACCTTTTCGAACGGAACATCCTGATTGCCATAGGCCTCTAATGTCGTTGTTTTTACCTGCTGCAATAATTCCAAAAATGACATTTCGCCGCCTACCTGGCTTCTAAGCGCAAGGGTGTTGATGAAAAAGCCGATCAACTCTTCCAATTCACCTTGGGGTCTGCCGGCAACTGTTGTACCTACGCAAATATCTTCCTGCCCGCTGTAACGATACAGTAATACCTTGAAGGCTGCCAGTAGCGTCATATACAGCGTAGCTCCATTGCTTTGAGCCAATGTCCGCACTTTTGAGGATATTAATTCGTCAATATCAAAACTGAAAGTGGCACCTTGTAAACGTTGTATTGCAGGTCTGGCATAATCTGCGGGTAGCTCCAGCGGCGCCACCCCATCGAGTTTAGTTTTCCAGTAAGCCAGTTTGTTTTCCAGTACCTCGCCCTGCATGTATTTGCGCTGCCAGATCGCATAATCGGCATACTGGATTGGAAGGTCTGGTAGTCTTGTCT